>CAZKFP010000239.1:0-5370 GCA_964552085.1 uncultured Steroidobacteraceae bacterium | reverse complement strand
ACGCGCAAGGCGACCTTCAAGTACGCCCTCGGCGACGACTTCATCGACAAGCTGAAGACGATCCACGCGCTCGGCATGGATCGGACGGACCGCGTCTCGGTCAAGGGCGTCGAGGTCGCACCCCGCGACGTCCTCGCCGCGATCACCCCCGACCCGATCTCTCTCGGCGCCAAGTTCCGCGGCCGCGCGGTCGTCGGCTCCTGGGTCCTCGGCACCCGGGACGGCAAGCCGCGCGAGACGTACGCCTACCAGATGGCCGACGCGCAGGAGATCTGGAGTCGTTACGGCCTCCAGATCGTCGGCTGGCAGACCGGCTTCAACCCGACGATCGCCATGGAGCTGCTCGCCACGAACGCCTGGTCGGGCGCGGGCGTCCTCGGCCCCGAGGCCCTCGATCCCGACCCGTATCTCGCGCTCCTCGACCTGCACGGCATCCACCACGCCGTCGTCGAGATGGAGCCGGGGGCGCATCGGCCCACCTGAGGCGGGAGTCGTCGGCCGCGGAGCCGATGCGATACTGGAGTCGTCCGACCGTAGGGGTGGATGTGTTGAGGCTTCGGATCGTCCTCGGCCTGCTGCTGCTCGGAGCCACGGCATGCACGGAGGTCGCGCTGACATCGACCGAGCTGCGTCTGTCCGCGCGCAACCTGCAGGTCACGGCGGAGAACCGCACGATGGAGGACCGGGCGCTCTGGTTCACGGGGAGCACCCTCGAGGCGAGGACCCCGGTGCCGGCGTGCCGGACGACCGTCGTCACCTACGCCCCCGAGCCCGACATTCGCCGGTTCCCACAACCGCCGGAGTCCTGGGCGCTCGTCGCCGGCCGCGCCACGGAGGCGGGGGACTTCGGCATCGGTGTCATGGGGCCGTTCGCGACGATCGCCAGCTCGGCCGATGGACCGCTCCAGCCGAGCACGAGCGGCGTGCTGATCGTATTCGAGGACGATGACGTGCGATGGCGCCTCCAGTCCTCGGACGAGGCGCGGAACGCCCGGGAGGCCGATGCAGGCTGCTGAGGCAACGACCCGCCAACGAGAGAGCCCGAACCGAAGGAGAGACCGATGACGAGCGTACTGCAGACGGCGATGACGAAGACCCTGGAGGGGATGGACCCGAGGCACGTGTTCGGGGAGCCGATCGAACGCGACGGCGTCGTGTACCTGCCGGCGGCGAAGGTGCGTGGCGGCGGTGGCGGCGGTGGCGACACCGATGGCAACGGCGGGGCGGGCTTCGGGCTGACGGCGCGTCCGGCCGGGATGTTCGTCATCCGTGACGGCAAAGCCACCTGGCAGCCGGCGCTCGACCTCAACCGCGTCATCCTCGGCGGCCAGATCGTGGCGATCGTGGCCCTCCTCGTCGTTCGCTCGATCTTCCGCCGGCGTTGACCGAGGTTTGACCGAACTCCGGCCCACGGGTACCATGGGTGGTCGCGGGGTGGAGCAGTGGTAGCTCGTCGGGCTCATAACCCGAAGGTCGGCGGTTCGAATCCGTCCCCCGCAACCAATCAGCCTTCCAGAAGTCGAAACCCGCCTCCCGCCAGGCGGGTTTCGTCGCGTCCGGCGACCGACGGCGAGGATCCTCGAGGGTTCGGTACAATGCGGCGGCCTATCCGCCCCCGAGCGAGTCCCAGAGAAAGGGTTGACGCGCCCGATGACGGTGAACCGAAGGGTGAACCCGAAGAAGCTGCGCCCGTATGACCAGCCGCCGAAGCGGCGCCGCTTCGCCATTCCGGATGCCCCGGACAGCGCCGCGACCGGATTCCTCGTCGTCGCCGCCCTGTGGTTTGCGCTGGCCGGCGCGCTGGGGCTGCTCGCCATCGGTCTCCGGATCGTCCCCTTCGAGCTCTCGTTCCCGCTCCTGTTCGGCTTCGAGTTCGAGCTGAGCGGGCAACGGGTCGACTATGCCTTCGCGAACGCGACCGTCTACGGCTGGCTGTCGAACGCCGGGTTCGCGGCGGTCGCCTTCATGACGCCTCGGCTCATCGGACGCCGGCTGGCGCTGGAGAGGCTCCTCCTCCTCGGCCTCGTCGCCTGGAACATGGCCCTCCTCGGCGGGCTCGCCCTGCTCTACGTCCTCGATCCAGGCCCGCATTTCGCGCTCACCGCCTTCCCCTGGTTCGTCGACGGTGGGCTGGCCCTGGGCGCGTTCATCGTCACCGTCGCCTTTGTCCTGACGGCCGCCACCTCGATGCGGAGCGCGTACGTGAGCCTCTGGTTCGCGGGCGTCGCGCTCCTCTCATTGCTCGGGCTGCTGAGCCTGAACGCCGGAATCGGCATGCTCGAGTTCTTCTTCGGGCTGGACGAGCTGTTGGCGGCGCTCGGGTCGGCCTTCATCGAGCGCGCGATCGCGACGATGTGGCTGCTCGGCATGACGTACGCGGTGCTTCACTACGTCGTCCCGCGGGCGGCCGGGCAGCCGCTCGCCTCGGGCGCGGTGGCCGTCCTCACCTTCGTCACCTGGCTGGTGCTCGCCCCGGCATCCGCCCTCGTGGTCCTCGTCGACCCGGTCATCCCGTTCTTCGTCACGAGCGCCGGCGCCGCGGCGACGATGCTGCTCATCGTTCCCGCGACCCTCGCGCTCGGCAACCTCATTTCGACGATGCGGGCTCGAATGGCGCTCCTCTTCGGCGCCGGTGTCGCGGCGATGGCCGCGGTTTCGCTTGCCTTCCTGCTCGCGGTCAGCCTGCTCGAGGCGATCGGCGCGCTTCGCGGCGTGAGCGCGGTCGTCCGCGGCACCGACTGGGAGGTCGGCGCATGGATCTGGGCCACGTATGGCGCCTTCACCTTCGCCGCGTTCGCGCTCGTCGAGCACGCCATGCCGCGAACGCTGCGCCGCACATGGGACGGCCGGATGCTTGCCGGATCGCAGCTGTGGCTCGCGTTCGCGGGCGCGACGATCGCCGGGCTCGCGCTCATGGGCGGCGGGCTGGCCGAGGGCTCGCTCATCGCCCAGGGCACGGCGCCCGATGCGCTTGCGGCAGAGCTGCTCGTCTACCGTGGCGTTGCGCTCGCGGGCTTCGGTCTCGTGGCGCTTGCCGGCCTGGCCCTGCTCGTCAACGTGTTCCTCATGTACACGATGGGGGAGCCAGTCGAGTACGTCGTCGCGGGCGCCGCCGCGCCGGCCGGGACGGGGCACTGACCACATGACCGTCCACACGCCGATCGAGACGCGCCGGACCGGCCTGCCGGCCTGGGCCCTCGGCCTCACGATCCTCGTCTTCCTCGTCGGCGGGCTCTACCTCCTCACGAACCTCGCGGGCGAGAACCCGGCCTTCGCCATCCCGGGGGAGAGCCCGCCGGCCCCGTCCGGCAGCGCGGGTGCCGATCCGGCCGTCGGCGAGGCGCTCGTCGTCGACGCCGGCTGCACGGGCTGCCACGGCGGCGACCTCGCCGGGAGCGGCGCGTTCCCGAGCCTGCTCGGCGTGAACGAGGGTCCGACCAGCGAGAACCTCGCCGACCTCGCGGCCGAGCATCCGGACGATTGGATCCACCTCTGGATCAACGGCACGACGCCGGAGACGGAGGGCATCGACCGCGCGGGCATGCCGGTCTTCGGCGACAGGCTCACTTCGGAGCAGATCGACTCGATCGTCGCCTACCTGCGCAGCCTCTAGGTCGTCCGTGACCGATCCCGCCGCACGGCCGGAGCGCGGTGTTCCCGTCCTCATCGGCGCCGACGAGATGGCACGCATCGACGAGGCCGCGATCGGGCTCGGGCTCGCCGCGGAGGCCCTCATGGAGTCGGCTGGCGCGGCCGTCACCGAGGTCGTCCTGGCGGAGCTCGGTCGCCTGGCGGAGCAGGTGCGTGGTCCCGGCGGTCCGCTCGTCCGTCCCGCGCTCGTTGCGGTCCTGTGCGGGCCGGGCAACAACGGCGGTGACGGCTTCGTCATCGCGCGACGCCTGGCGTCGGTCGGCCGCTCCGTGCTCGCCGTCCTCGTCGGTGATGCCAGCCGTCTCTCCGGCGCGTCGGCCACGCACAACTGGAACGTGCTGCAGGCGATGGCCTCGGCCGGCTCGCTCGACCTGTTCGTGGCGCCGAACCCGGAGATGCTCCTTCGCCTGCGCGAGCGGATCGCCGAGGCGACGCTCGTCGTGGATGCGCTCCTCGGCTCGGGTGCTTCCGGTCCGTTGCGCGAGCCGATCTCGACGGCGGTCGACCTCGTCAACGCCACGCGGGCCCATGCCGTGGCGGCCGGGCGCCCCGTCTCGGTCGTCGCGGTCGACACCCCGACCCGCGTGGACCTGACTGGCGGGGGGCGCTCGACGCCGGTCGTCGCCGCGGACGTGACCGTCACGTTCCACCGGGCGAAGGCTGGCTTCGCGCTCGACCGCGAGGCGCGGCGGCTCGCCGGCCGCTACCTGGTGGCGCCGATCGGCATCCCGCTCGAGGCGGAGGACGGGATCGTGCCGCCCGATGGCGAGTGGCCGCCGGCCCGGATCACCCAGGTCAACTGGGAGGAGCCGGTCGAGCGCGCCGACGCCGCGCATCGGCCGGGCGGTGGCATCGCGGCGGGACCCGGGCGCACGGACTGAGCCGCCGGCGCCCACGACCGTCCGTTAGCTAGGCTAACATTCTCGGATGTTCGATTACGCCGAGGCCGCCGTCGAGGCGGCGCTGGCGAGCGGTGCCACGTACGCCGACGCGCGCGTCATGGACCGCCGCCACGAGTCGATGAACGCCCGAAACGGCGAGATCGAGGGGCTCACCCAGGAGGGATCGCTGGGACTGGGCGTGCGCGCGCTCATCGGCTCCGGCTGGGGCTTTTCCTCCACCTCCGAGGTGACGACGGCGGCGGCGCAGGCCGCCGGGGCCGGGGCCGCGGCGATCGCGCGGGCCTCCGCGTCGGTTCCGGGACGGGACCTGGAGCTGACACCGGTCGAGGTGCGCCAGGACAGCTGGCAGAACCCGGTCGACGAGGATCCGATGTCGGTCCCGCTCTCGGAGAAGGGCGACCTGCTCGTCGGCGTCACGCGCACGATGCGCGAGCACGGGGCCGACGTCGCCCTGGCCGGCTACGACGTCTGGGACACGACGAAGTGGCTCGCCAGCAGCGAGGGCCATCGCATCGACCAGCGCATCCGCGAGTGCGGCGCACGGATGGACGCGACGGCGAACGGCGAGCGCGAGACCCAGCGGCGCAGCTACCCGGGCATCCGCGGCCAGTACGGCACGCGCGGATGGGAGCTCGTGCGTGAGCTCGACCTGCCGGGCAATGCGGCGCGCATCGCCGAGGAGGCGCGTGCCCTGCTCAGCGCCCCGGAGTGTCCCGCGATCGCCGCCACCGATCTCATCATCGGCTCCGAGCAGATGGGCCTCCAGATCCACGAGTCGGTCGGGCACGCCGTCGAGCTCGACCGCATCCTCGGCTGG
>CAZKFP010000238.1:0-21204 GCA_964552085.1 uncultured Steroidobacteraceae bacterium | reverse complement strand
GAGGTTCAGCGGGAAGTTGAACGGGCTGATGCCGGCCACCGGACCGATCGGATAGCGTCGCACGATGCCGTGGCGCCCCTTGTTCGCCGGCGCCCAGTCGAGTGGCAGCCACTCGCCATTGATGCGCAGCGCCTCCTCGGCAGCGGTCCGGAAGGTGAGCGCGCCGCGTGCCACCTCGCCCTTCGCGTCCCTGATCGGCTTGCCGGACTCCCGGCTGAGGAGGACCGCCAGCTCGTCGGCGTCGCGCTCGATGCACGCCGCCACGTGGGCCAGCGCATCTCGGCGCTCGTAGCTCGCCAGGCGCTTCGTCGCCTCGAAGGCATCGACGGCGGCCGACGTGGCGCGCTCCAGCTCGTCGGCCCCGGCCTGGAACGTCGTGGCCAGCAGCTCGTCGTTCGCCGGGTCGCGCACCTCGAGCGGGGTGCCGGCCTCGACAAACGCACCGGCGAGATAGATCGGGACGGTGGGCGCGCTCACGCGCCGCATTCTACGACCGATGGACGTTCGCCCTCGTCTGGCAGACTGAGCGCCGCATGATCACCCGGGCGCGAGCCGGGCTGCTCGCCATCGATCCGGCACTGGGCCTGCTCGCCTTCATCGCCTTCATCGCGCAGGTCGGCATCGCCGTGATGCTGCCGTTGCTGCCGCTGTTCGCCACGGAGCTCGGTGCCAGCCCATTCGAGCTCGGGCTGCTGACGAGCGCGTTTGCCGTCACGAACGGCGTGGGGCAGCTGGGAGCGGGGTTCATGACGGACCGCTACGGCGCGCGGCGGCTGCTGAGCGGAGGGCTCGCGATGTACTCGGCGATGAATGCGCTGATCGCCACCGCGGCAAGCACGGCGTGGCTCCTCGCGTGGCGCGCATTGTCGGGCTTCGGCGGTGGCGCGCTGATCGTCACGGAGCGCGTGTACATCGTCGAGGTCACCCGGCCAGAGCGACGCGCATTCGCCAACGGCATCGTCTCGGCCGCGGCGTCCGCGGGCGCCGTCACCGGCCCTGCCTTCGGCGGCCTGATCGCCGCAGTCGGCGGACTGCGCGCCCCATTCGTGGTGGTCGCGGCGACAAGCGCGGTCGCGTTCGTAGCCAGCCTTGCGTTGCGGGGCCGCCGCGCGGCGACCGACCACGCCGACGGGCCGGCGGAGTTCGAAGACCTGGCGCGGTCGAATCGCGGCGCACTGGTAGCGCTGCTGCTGGCCAACATGGCGGTGATGGCGGGCTACGGAGGCTTCATCACGACGTACGCTCCCTTCGCCACCGAGCACCTCGCCTGGACAACGGTGGACGTGGGGCTGGCGTTCTCGTTCCTCGGCGGCGGCAGCATCCTGCTCGGCCCCGCGCTGGCCCATCTCGCGGACGTCACCAGCCGCCGCGCGATCGCCATGGTCGCGACGATTCCGATTGCCGTGTTCGGCATCGTCCTCGTTCTGGCCGCCGACCGCCCGATCGTGTGGGCCGTGGCGTTCGTCGCGGGCGGAGGCCTGACCGCCTATAACGCCGCGTGGTACGCGCTCCTGGCCGATGCCTCCGGGACCCGTCGTCGCGGACGGACGTTCGGCATCGTCAGCGCCCTCTCGAACACGGGCATCGTGCTCGGGGCGACCGCCGCAGCGCAGCTGTGGGAGCGCGTCGGCCTGTCGGCCGGCGTGGCCAGTGCATCGGTACTGACGCTGCTTGCCGTCGTGCCGCTCGCATTCCTGCGCATCCGCCGGGTGACCGCCTCGTGAATCCGCTCTACCTCGTCATGGAGACGGGCGCCACCGTCTTCTTCGTCTTCGCCGGCTGGCTGGCGATTCGTCGAGGTCGCCTCCCCTTCCTCGAGCTCATCAGCGCCGCGCTCTTCGGGCTGATGCTCGAGCAGGCGAACCAGGTCATCTACGAGACGTACGAGTACTCGCCGGACTTCGTGCTGGCCGTCGACCGATCGCCGGTCGTCATCGGCCTGACATGGGCGCTCATCATCGCCGGCGCCATGCGCATCACCGACGCGCTCGGCGTCAGAGGCCGATACGCCGCCGTCGTTGACAGCGTCCTGGCGATCATGCTCGACCTTGCCTTCGACGCCGTCGCCATCCGGATGGGATTGTGGACATGGCGCGACATCGGCCCGCACGAGGGCTGGTTCGGCGTCCCGGCCGGCAACTTCTATTCGTGGCTGTTCGTGACGCTGGGATTCACGCTCGTCACGAGGCTGCTGCGCGACGTGGCCCGCGATCGACCCGCGCTGGAGTGGCTCCAGCTGCTCGTGCCGCTCCCGGCGTTCGTCGTGCTGACGGCGGGCATCGTCGTCTTCGCCATCCTCAAGCCGCTCGTCGACCCGGCACCGGCCGGTGGCCTGCTCATCTTCTGGATCGCGCTCGCGGGCTTCACCGCAGTCAGCGCCTGGGCGATCTGGGGCCCCGACCGCGTCCCGCCCGACGGCGCCGGCGAGGCGATCCTCGACCTGCGGCTCGCCTTCGTGACGCGCCTCGCGATCCACCTCTTCTTCCTCGTCGCCCTCGTCGGCATCGGCCTCGCGCTCGAGGAGCCGATCCTGCTCGCGGTCTCGCTGGGCCTGCTGGCCGCCGACCTGGGCCTCGCGGCGCTGGCGCACCGCCGCCACGCGCTAGGGTTAGCGGCATGAGCCTCGACCTGCGACCGTTCCTCGACCTCGACGCCTGCGTCGACGACCTGCGAGCGCTGATCCGCATCCCGTCGGTCAACCCGCCTGATGGCGGCCCGGACGTTGCCGCCGGGCTCGACCCGGCCGGCGGAGAGGCTGCCGCCGCGCGCTACTGCGCCGACGTCCTCGCCGACGAAGGGATCGCGTCGGAGGTCGTCGAGCTCACGCCCGGGCGGGGATCGTGCGTCGCGCGGCTGCGGGCGACCGGCGAGGCAACGGAGCCGCCGCTCATCCTGCTCAGCCACCTCGACGTCGTCCCGGTCGATGCCGAGGCCTGGTCGCGCGATCCCTTCGGCGGCGAGCTGATCGACGGCGTCGTCTGGGGCCGCGGCGCCGTGGACATGAAGAACATGGTGTCCATGGAGCTCGGCGTCATGCTCGCGCTCAAGCGCTCGGGCGCGGAGCTGAGACGCGACGTCATCTTCGCCGCGGTGGCCGACGAGGAGGCGGGCGGTGAGCACGGGGCGCGCGGCCTCGTCGAGCGGCGCCCGGAGCTGTTCCACGACGACGCCGGGCGTCCGGCGGCGGCGGCGATCAACGAGGTCGGTGGCTACTCGATCACGATCGGCGACCGGCGCTTCTACGCCATCCAGGTCGCGGAGAAGGGCATCGTCTGGACCCGCCTGCGCTCGACCGGCACGACCGGACACGGCTCGATGCCCCATCCCGACAACGCCGCCATCAAGCTCGCGGCCGCGGTCTCGGCGCTCGTAGCGGACCAGGCGGCGCGGCCCGCCCGGGTCATTCCCACGGTCGCCAGCATGCTCGAGGCCATGGGGCTCGGCGAGGTCGCCGCGCGGGCCGAGACCGACCCGGCGGGCGCATCGGCCCTGCTCGAGCAGCGCGTCGCCGACCCGGCCATGCGCCGCTCGCTCGACGCGATGCTGCGCGACACGATCACGCCGACCGTCATGCGCGCGGGCAAGAAGGTGAACGTCATCCCGGGCGCCGGCGAGGCCGAGATCGACGTCCGAACGCTGCCGGGCACCGACCAGGCGGCGCTGCTCGCGCACCTCCAGGAGGTCGTCGGCGACGACGCGAGCGTCGAGGCGGTCGTGTCGCTGCCGGCCGTCGAGTGGCCGGGCGACGCGGAGATCGTCGACCGCATGCACGCGGCGCTGCGCGCGGCCGATCCGGAGGCGACCTCGGTGCCGATGATGATCACGCCAGGGACCGATGCGAAGGCGCTCGCGCAGCTCGGCATCCCGTGCTACGGCTTCGCGCCGCTGCGCCTCGACCGCAACGTGCCGTTCCTGTCGCTCTTCCACGGTCACGACGAGCGCGTCCCGGTGAGCGCCATCGCCTTCGGCCTACCGGTGCTCGCCGAGGTCGTCGCCGGATCCTCGGTCCGCGAATAGCCGGGGCGGATTTCGAAGGCGCATGCTCGCTCGGCTATACTCGCCCACCAATCCGCCAACCACCGAGTCGAGCACATGACCGATGCGGACGGCGCGCCTCGCGCGCGCGACATCGCCTTCGTCTTCCCTGGCCAGGGCTCCCAATACGTGGGCATGGGCGCCGAGCTCGTCAGGCGCTTCCCCGCTGCCGCGGCCGCGTACGAGCGCGCCGATGCGGCCCTGAGCATGCCGCTCTCGCGCATGATTCTCGACGGGCCGGCCGAGGAGCTCGACCAGACGGTCAACGCCCAGCCCGCGATCCTCGCCACGAGCATCGCCTTCCTCGACGCGATGCGCGAGGACGCTCGCGAGGCCGGCATCGAGATCACACCGAGCGCCGTGGCCGGGCACTCGGCCGGGCAGTACGCGGCCGCCGTGGCGGCGAACGCGATCGACTACCCGGATGCGCTGCGCCTCGTCCGCGAGCGCGGCCGGATCATGCAGGAGCGAGGGATCGCCGGCGGCATGGGCGCGGTCGTCGGCCTCTCGGACGACCAGGTCGGCGAGATCGTGGACGCGGCGCGCGAGCACGGCGAGATCAGCGTGGCGAACGCGAACGCGCCGGGCCAGATCGTCCTGTCGGGCGTGATCCCGGCGCTCGCCTTCGCGCTCGAGATGAGCCGGACCGTCGGAGCCCGCAAGGCCGTTCAGCTGACGGTGAGCGTCGCGAGCCACTCGCCGCTCATGCGACGCGCCCGCGACGAGTTCGGCCGGATCCTGGCGAAGGTCCCGTTCCGCGACCCGCAGATTCCGATGCTCGGCAACGTGCACGCCTCGGTCATCCGCACCGCAGACGGCCTGCGCATCGAGCTGACCGAGCACCTCGTGCACGGGGTGCAGTGGACCGAGACGGTGCGCCGGATGGTCGCCGGCGGCGTCACCGAGTTCGTCGAGGTCGGGCCCGGCCGCGTGCTGTCAGGCCTCATTCGCCGGATCAGTCCCGAAACGACGGCCCACGCCCTGGACGTGCCCGACCTCGGCTCTTGGGCACGCGCGCTGCGCGAGCGCCCGGCATGACCGCGCGACGCGTCGTCGTCACCGGACTCGGTATCGTCTCGCCGGTCGGCATCGGCGCAGAGGCAAGCTGGGAGGCGCTCGTCTCCGGCACGTCGGGGATCGACCGGATCACGCGCTTCGACCCATCGGCCTTCGAGGTGGACATCGCCGGCGAGGTGACCGGGTTCGACGCCGGGCAGTTCATGGACGCGAAGGACGTGCGGCGCCATGACCGCAACACGCACTTTGCCGTGGCCGCCACTGGCGAGGCCCTGCGCGACGCGGGGCTCCTCGGGGACAACGGGCGGGTCACCACCGACGTTGACGCGGACCGCTTCGGCATGGTCTTCGGCACCGGCATCGGCGGCATCGGCATCCTCCTCGACGGACAGAAGACCCTCGACGAGCGCGGGCCGCGCCGCGTCTCGCCCTTCCTCCTGCCGCACATGATCCCCGACTCGGCCTCCGGCCAGGTCGCGATCCAGTACGGCCTGCGCGGGCCGAACATGGCGGTCGTGAGCGCCTGCGCGACCGGCGGCCATGCGATCGGCGAGGCGATGGAGTCGATCGTCCGCGGGCAGGCCGACATCATGCTCGGCGCCGGCACCGAGGCTCCGCTCGTGCCGCTCGCCTTCGCCGGGTTCAGCCAGATGCGCGCGCTCGGAACGCCGCGGGACCCCGACAGCGGGGAGTACAACCCGGCCATCGCCTCGCGCCCATTCGACGCAACCCGCAACGGCTTCGTCGTGTCGGAGGGCTCGGCCGTGCTCGTCCTCGAGGAGCTGGCGCATGCCCTGGCACGTGGCGCGCGGCCGATCGCGGAGGTGATCGGCTACGGATCCTCCGCCGACGCGTACGACATGGCGGCACCGGCGGAGCGCGGCGAGGGCAACCAGCGCGCGATGCGCGCGGCGCTGTTGCGCGCCGGGATCGGCCCGGAGGACGTCGACTACATCAACGCCCACGGCACGAGCACCCCGCTGAACGACCGGTTCGAGACGATGGCCATCCGCGACGTCTTCGGCGAGCATGCCGACCGGCTCGCCGTCTCGAGCACGAAGTCCATGACGGGCCACGCCATGGGCGCCGCGGGCGCGATCGAGGCCTTCGTGTGCGCGAAGGTCCTGGCGACCGGCTGCATCCCGCCCACGATCAACTATCGCCACCCAGACCCGGAGCTGACGCTCGACTACGTGCCGAACGAGGCGCGTGCCGCCGACGTGCGCGTGGCTCTCTCGAACTCGATGGGGCTGGGCGGGCACAACTCGACCGTCATCCTCCGACGCTACGAAGAGCGATGATCGCTCGTACCTGGCGCGGCGCGGTTCGGACGGAGGATGCCGAGCGCTACGCCGCCTACGTCCGCGACACCGGCCTCGCGGCCTACGCCGCGACTCCGGGCAATCGGGGCGCCTGGCTGCTGGTCCGCGACGAGGGCGAGCTGACCGAGGTGCTCACCCTCTCGCTGTGGGACTCGCTCGACGCGGTCCGCGGCTTCGCCGGTGACGACGCCGAGGCCGCGGTCTTCTACCCGCAGGACGACGCGTTCCTGGTCGAGCGCGACACCCGCGTGCGGCACTACGTCGTCGCCCACGGCGGCGACCGCGCTCCGCGGGAGATGGACCGGTGAGCACGCTGCCCGCTCGCGACCCGGCCCGCCGAGCGGTCGTCACCGGCCTCGGCGCCATCACGCCCATCGGAAACGACGTGCCGACCTTCTGGTCGAACCTCGTCGGCGGCGTATCGGGCGTGGCGACCATCGCCGCGTTCGATGCTTCTGAGCTGGAGGTCCGCATCGCCGCCGAGGTCAAGGGCTTCGAGCCGAGGGACTGGATGGACTTCAAGCAGGCCCGGCGCATGAGCCGCTTCGCGCAGCTCGCCGTCGCGGCGGCCCGCCAGGCGATCGACGACGCCGGGCTCGAGATCGGCGACCACAACCGCGACGACGTGGCCGTGCTCGTGAACACCGGTGGTGGCGGGCTGCAGGAGGTGGCGACCGGCGAGGCGACGTTCATGGCGAAGGGGCCGGAGCGGGTCAGCCCGTTCATGGTGCCGATGATGTCGCCGTCGATGGCCGCGTGCCAGATCAGCATCCAGAACGGCATCCGGGGACCGGTCATCACCTCGGTCGCGGCGTGCGCCGCCGGGGTGCAGGCGTACGTCGACGCGCGGCGGTTGATCGAGCTCGGCGACGCGGAGGTCGTCATCGCCGGCGGCACCGAGAGCGCGATCATGCCGGTCAGCTTCGCCGCGCTCGCCAACATGGGGGCGCTGTCGAAACGGAACGACGACCCGACGCGGGCCTCGCGCCCGTTCGACGCGGAGCGCGACGGCTTCGTCTTCGGCGAGGGGGCCGCGATCATGGTCATCGAGACCGCCGAGCACGCCGAGTCCCGCGGCGCCCCCATCCTGGCGGAGCTCGCCGGCGGTGCGCTGACCGGCGACGCGTTCCACATCTCGGCACCCGACCCGTCGGGCTACGGTGCGACGCTCGCGATACAGCGCGCGGTGCGCAACGCGCGGCTCGAGATGGAGCAGGTGGAGTACGTGGTGGCCCACGGCACCTCGACGGCCCTGAACGACGCGACCGAGACCCGCGCCATTCGCGCCGCGTTCGGGGGCCACGCGGATCGGCTCGCCGTGAGCAGCAACAAGAGCATGATCGGCCACACGCTCGGCGCCGCTGGCGCGATCTCGGGTCTCGCGGCGGTCCTGGCGATCCGCGACGGGGTCATTCCCCCGACGATCAACCACACGACGCCCGATCCCGACTGCGACCTGGACTACGTGCCGAACGAGGCACGCCACACCGCGGTCGAGATCGCGATCGTCAACGGCTTCGGCTTCGGCGGCCAGAACGCGGTGGCGACCTTCCGGCGTTTCGCCGGCTGAGCCGCCGCCGCCGGGCGCGGGCGGGCGGGAGCCCAAGTCCCGCCACGCGTACGGGCCATGACCGGACCTTCGATCCGGGCGGGATTCCGCCCCGCGCCGCGTACGCTCGGCAGCATGACCGAGGTGAATGGACTGCGGCTCGCGTACCGGGGGCTGATCGCCGGCCTGGCCGGCGGCTACGTGTGGGCGGCGATCGCGATGCTCCTCGGTGCGCTCGCCTTCGGCGACCCGCTGCGCGTGCTCCGGCCGCTCGCCCTGGCCCTCATGCCGCTCGCCGCCTCCCCGGAGCTGGCGTTCGTGCTCGGGCTGGCCGTGGCCCAGGCCGGCGGCGCGCTCATCGGCATGTGCTTCGCCTACTTCTTCGCCCGATTCTTCACCGTGCGCACGACCCTCGCCCTCGCCGCTCCGGCGGTCGCGCTCCTGGCGTGGACCCTGATCGCTCTTGCCCTCGGTAGCAATCCGAGCGGCGGACGGCTCGCTCTCGACCTGATCACGCTCGTCGCGACGATCGGCTACGGACTCCTCCTGGCGGCGCGGGTGCCCGTGCGCGGCGAGGTGCTGCGCTACTCGGGGTCGCCCTCGACGTAGAGCTCGGGCTCGAACCGCATCCCGCGCCCCGGCAGTGAGGCGACCCAGTCGCGCAGCGCCGACTCGACGGTCGTGAACGCGAGTTCGTCCCACGGGATCTCGTCGGGACCGAAGGCACGGACCTCGCTCGTCTCGGCCGCCGGCTCCGGCCGGCCACCGACGACCGCGGCCTCGTACACGAGCGTGACGATGCCGGCGTGCGGTCGCGAATAGGCGCCGATGAGGCGGCCGACCTCCACGCGCAGCTCCGTCTCCTCCTCGGTCTCGCGCCGCGCGCCCTCCTGCGCCGCCTCGCCCACCTCGAGAAAGCCGCCCGGGTACGTCCATCGGCCCATGGCGGGCTCGATCGCTCGGCGCGCCAGGTGGACGCGGCCGGCTGCGACCGGCAGGGTGCCGACGACGACCCGTGGGTTGCGCCACGTGACGTGGCCGGCCGGGCAAACGAGCCGGGGACGGTGGTCCGCCTCGAGGATGCGTGGCTCGACCGCCTCACCACAGGCGGGACAGAACCGCGGGTCCTCACCGAGGGTCAGGGGCAGGGCGTCGGACGCGTCACGCTGCGGCATCGGCCCATGGTACCGGGGCCGGAACGGCGCGCCTCCCTCGCTACAATGCCTCGACCATGCCGGATCCGCGTTCGCAGGTGCGCCTGCACAACTCGCTCACCCGCCGCACGGAGCCGCTCGTCCCGATCGAGCCCGGGCGGGTCACGATCTACACCTGCGGCCCGACCGTCTACCGCTACGCGCACATCGGCAATCTGCGCTCCTTCCTCTTCGCCGACCTGCTGCGCCGCAGCCTCGAGCACCTCGGCTACGAGGTCCGTCACGTCAAGAACATCACCGACGTCGGGCACATGCGCGACGACACGTTCGACGCCGGCGAGGATCGGATCGAGGCCTCTGCCGCCGAGGAGGGCAAGACCCCGGCCGAGCTGGCGCAGTTCTACACCGATGCCTGGCTGACCGACGAGGCGGCGATCAACATCCTGCCGGTCGACGTCTATCCGAAGGCGACCGAGCACGTGCCGGAGATGATCGACCTCACGCGCCGGCTCCTCGAGCGCGGGCTGGCGTACGAGGCGGCCGGGACGGTGTACTTCGACGTCAGCGAGTTCCCCGGCTACGGCAAGCTGTCGGGGCAGCGCCTCGAGCAGATGCGCGCCGGCCACCGCGTCGAGGTCGAGCCGGACAAGCGAGACCCCGAGGACTTCGCCCTCTGGAAGGCGGCGGGGCCGACACGGCTCATGAAGTGGCCCTCCCCTTGGGGCGAAGGGTTCCCGGGATGGCACATCGAGTGCTCGGCGATGAGCCTCAAGCACCTCGGTGAGCGCTTCGACATCCACACCGGCGGGATCGACAACAAGTTCCCGCATCACGAGGACGAGATCGCCCAGTCGGAGGGCGCGCTCGACCATCCGGTCGTCAGCATCTGGATGCACGGCGAGTTCCTCACCCTCGGCGACGCGAAGATGGCGAAGAGTGCCGGGAACATCATCCGCGTCACCGACCTGCCGGAGAAGGGCTTCGAGCCGCTCGCCTTCCGCTACCTCGCGCTGACCGCGCACTATCGCAGCAAGCTCGACTTCACGTCGGACGCGATGCACGCGGCAGCCTCGGGGCTCGCCCGGCTCCGGCGGGCGGCCCAGGGCCCTGACGAGGCGGTCGACCTCGGGTCGGAGCCGGTCGCCGGCCATCGGGCGGCCTTCACCGATGCGATCGCCGACGATCTCGCCACGCCGAGGGCGCTGGCGACCGCCCACGAGGTCGCGTCGGACGCGACACTGACCGATGCGCAACGCCGGGCGCTCCTCCTCGACTTCGATCGCGTCCTCGGGCTCGACCTCGGCGTGACCCCGGCCGCCGAGCCGTTGCCCGACGGCGCAGCCGCGCTGCTCGAGCGTCGCGCCGCCGCCCGCGCCGCGCGCGACTTCGCAGCCTCGGACGGGCTCCGCGACGAGCTCGACGCGCTCGGCGTCGAGGTCCGCGACACGCCCGAGGGCCAGGAGACGACGGTCCGGCGCTAGGCCCCGGCGCCGAGGAGCGACGGAAGCTCGACGATGAGCTTCGAGCGGGCCCACATCGGCCCGAGGCCGGCGGCCCGCGCGTCCGAATGCGCCGCGAGGTCCGTGTGCGGGCCGAAGAGGATGACGCGGCCCGGCACTGCGGTCAGCGCATCGGTCCACTCCGTCCGACGGGCAGCCCAGTCGACGAGGACGAGGTCGATGTCGGCGGGGATGGCCGTGGGCTCGTCGACGCGGACGAGGTCGGCGCCGGCGGCCGTGGCGGCGGACTCGATGCGGCTGAAGAGCATGAGGTCGCTGACGACCGCGACGACCCTCATTCCGCGGACGAGGGCTCCGCGGACGCTTCGGGATGGACGTGCGGGCCGGTGCCGTTGCCATTGCCATGGACGTGGCCGTTCAGGCCGCCCGCCTGGTCGACGACGAAGCGAGCGATGCGCATCGGATAGATGCCGACGACGACCGGCGCGTGGACCTCGACCGAGAGCTCGACGCCGACCTCGTCACGCTGCCAGAGGTCCTGGAGCTTCGTGGCCTCGCGCTCGGGCAGGCCGATGTACGCCGTCGTCCCGTTCCGGACGACCACGCTCATCACGTCGGGCTCGAGCCCGAATCGGCGCCGGATGTCGGCGACCGCGATGTACGGACGGGATGTGAGATATCGGCGGAGACTCGAGGTGCTCGGCCGTTTGTTGGCGGACATGGGTTGTGCCAGCCAGTCTACCCCTGGGACGGCGTCGCGTCAGGAGCGCTCCCCGAAGACGCTGCGCAGGACGAAGAGGACGTTCGCCGGCCGCTCGGCGAGGCGGCGCATGAAGTACGGGTACCACTCGCTGCCGTATGGGACGTAGACGCGCAGCCGATAGCCCTCGGCGATGAGCCGGCGCTGCAGCTCGCGCCCCGCGCCGTACAGCATCTGGAACTCGAAGCGATTCGGGCCGATCCCGCGCTCCCGCGCCACGGCGGCGACGCGCCGTATCATCTCGGCATCGTGGGTCGCGACGCCCGGGTAGGCATCGGCCTCGAGCAGGCGCTCGCAGAGGCGCACGAAGGCATCGCCGATCGCGTCGCGCTCCTGGTGTGCGATCTCGGGCGGCTCGGCGTACGCGCCCTTGCAGACGCGGGTCCGCACCCGCTCGGCGGCCAAGGCCTCGACGTCCGCGACGGAGCGGTGCAGGTACGACTGGATGACCGGGCCGACGTCGTGGCCGTCGGCACGCAGCCGAGCGACGATGTCGAGCGCTCGGTCCGTCGTGTCGGACGACTCCATGTCGATGCGGATGAAGATCGCGTGCCGCGTCCCCGCCCCGACGACCGGCGCGAGGACCGCCAGGCACTCGTCGACGCCGAGCTCCAGCCCCATCTGGGTGAGCTTGATGCTGACGTTCGCCTCGAGGCCCTCCGACGCGATGCGCTCGATGGTCGCGACGTAGGCCGCGGCGGCGCGGTCGGCAGAGGCGCGGTCGTCGACCGACTCGCCGAGCACGTCGAGGGTCGCCGTCGCGCCGCCGGCATTCAGCGCCCGAACGGCGGCAACGGCCTCGTCGAGCGTCGTCCCCGCCACGAAGCGCAGCGGCATCCGGCGCAGCAGCGGCGTCGCGAGCGCCACCCGGGCCACCCACCGCCGGTTGCTGAGCCACAGGAAAAGGGCGCGCAGCCCCGCCGCCAGCATCAGCCGCGGCGTCCGTGGCCCCAGCCGCGCGCGCGCTCGACGGCGCGGCGGATCGTGGCCTTGTCCGGGATCGGCCCTGCACCGTAGTCGCGCGCCGCGAGGCCGATCGGTCCGGGCCATCCGGCGATGATGTCGACGCCGTCGATGCGGATCGTGGGCGAGCCACGCATCTCGAGCAGCGCCGCATCCTCCTCCGAGCCGACGGCGACCATCTGGATCGGCGTCTCGAACGCATCCTCGGTCAGCACTTCGACGAGGTTCTGGCGCGCCGGCATGGCGGCCGGGTCGCCATCGGCGTAGAGCAGCTCGACGCGCATCGTCAGCTCGTGGCGAAGAAGGCGACGAGCGACAAGAGCGCGACGATGACGAAGCCGGCCGAGATCGCGATCCGGCGCCGCTCTCCGCCGCTCATGCTCGCCCGGGCGGGCGGCTGCCCACGGACGGCACGACCGCGCCAGGCGAGGTACCGCTCCCGGTTCGTCTCGCGTCCCTCGCGCGACCGATACGCCTGCCAGGCGGGCCAGCCGGCGAGATAGGCCGCCACACCGGCGGCGACGGCGACGAGGAGCCAGCCGAGCGGCGGCACGGGCTCAGTCCTCGCCGCCAGTGGCCGCCGCGTCGACGATCCACTCGACCTGCGAACCATCGACGCGCGCCGCGGGAAGCTCGGAGCCGCCCGAGCGCACCTCACGCAGCGCATCCGCCTTGTCGGCCCCGGTGACGACGAAGAGCACGTCACGGCCGGCGTTGAGCACCCCGAAGGTGAGCGTCATGCGCCACGCCTCCTGCGCCGGCGCCCAGTTTGCGACGACCCAGCGCTCGCGCTCGTCGAGCGCCGACGAACCGGGAAAGAGGCTGGCCGTGTGGCCATCCGGCCCCATCCCGAGCCAGACGAGGTC
Source organism: uncultured Steroidobacteraceae bacterium (assembly GCA_964552085.1). GTDB lineage: Bacteria > Chloroflexota > Limnocylindria > QHBO01 > QHBO01 > JACDBZ01. Next base: position 8,078 of record CAZKFP010000238.1, on the reverse strand, counting down.
GAACGCCGGGGGATCGTCACCACGGGCGTCGAACGCGAGGCGAAGCTCGCTCTCGTACGAGAGAGCGGCGGCCTCGATGTCGGCGGCCTCGGCCGGCATGCGGTGGATCCGATCCGGTCGGACCCCCGGAAGCTGCGAGATGAGCATCCCGTACGCGACCCCGAAGTTCGACTCGGGATGGTCTGGCGGCACGGCACGCTCGTCACCCCAGAAGAACTCGACCCGACTCCAGTCGACATCCCCGACGCGGGCCGGGTCGAGGAGCAACGGGTAGACCCGCTTCGGCGTGCCGCCGCCCGAGAGCGCGACCCGGAAGATGCCGCGCTGCTCGATCGCGTCCCGCGCGGATGCCACGAATCGGTCGGCGGTCTCGTACGCGACGGCATCGGCGTTCGGCAGCACGGTGAACCGGGTCATGCAGCGGCGTCGCGTGCGGAGGCAAGCAGGATCGCGGCCGCGCGCAGCGCGTTTTCGTACACCGGGTCGACGAGGTCGAGGGCGAGCTGCGAGCTGAGCAGCTCCGCCTCGCGCGGAGTGAGCATCGGGACGCGCCGCAGGAGCGCCGTCATGCCATCGGCGTTCGTCGCCACCATCGCGCCATCCTCGTCGCGATCGATGATGAACTCCGCCGCACCGGTCTCGCCCAGCGACCGCAGCCGGACCGAGATCAGCTCACCCGGCCGCACGGCATCGGTCGGAACCGCCTCGATGAGCAGCTCGACCATCTCGTGCTTGCCCTCGAGGACGAGATGGACGCCGTCGGCGCCGGCCGGTTCGAGCGTGCGGTGACGGCGCCAGCCCAGGCGTGTCGCGATCCAGCCCGCGTAGAGCAGCGCCTGCGCCATCGGGGCGGCCACGCCTGGAGCGATCTCGTCGTCCTCGTCGCGACGGCTCGATCTCGACGGCGGGACCGCGTATCGGACGCTGAGGCGGCTCAGGTTCGGCAGGTAGCGCCGAAAGCGTGGCGCATCGAAGAACTGCGCCGTCAGCTCCTGCCACCAGGAGAGGCGCTCCCAGCTCAGGTCACCCACGCCGCTCGATTCGTGCAGCGCGCCGAGCCGGCGCAGGCCCGTCAGCAGGTCGCTGAAGTCGGCCGAGTCGAGGAGGACGCGATCCCCCATCTCGACGAGCTGCTCGAAGACCGGGTCGCCGAAGGGTGGGTCGCCCGGCCACCAGACGTGCGTCGGCAGGTCGTGGATGAGCAGCGGGGCCACGATGCCGGACAGGTGCGCCGCCGCCTCGCCCCGGACCGAGAGCACGACCTCCTCGTAGCAGACGCGGTCCCCGCCGCCGGTGGCATCGTGACAGTGGGTGCTGATCCGCGCGTCCATCGGGCTCGCCGCGGCGCGCGCCTCGGGAACGAGCACGATCGCGCGCGACGGGTGGCGCACACCGAGCCCCATGAGCGTCTGGACGACGCGATCGGCCGCCTCACCGTCCACCACGGTCACGATCAGGTTGAGGACCGATGCCCGCGCGTGCGGCAGGCCCTTCTCGGTGATGCGCGCCTCGCCGCCGGCGTCCGTCTCCGCCGGCACGTCCCACAACGAGGAGAGGTGACCCGCGATCGCCTGGACGCTCGTATCACGCTGCTCCCACATCGGGGTCGCCAGGCTCTCGGCCTCGCCGAAGCGCATGAGCCGCCGGTGGACCGCCTGCTCCTCGGCCGCGCTCGGCACCTGCTCGTTCACGGCCGGCGCCAGGCGCGCCCGTCGCGCTCGAGCAGCTCGTCTGCGGCCGGCGGACCCCAGGTGCCGGCCTCGTACGGGTGCAGCGGCCCACCTTCACCGGCCGCCCAGGCCTCGAGGATCGGGTCGAGGATCGCCCACGCACGCTCGACCTCGTCGTCGCGCGTGAAGAGGCTCGCGTCGCCGACCATCGCGTCGAGGAGCAGCGTCTCGTACGCGTCCGGGGAGTCCACCGCGAAGCTCGACCCGTAGCGGAAGTCCATGTTGACGTTCCGGATCTGCAGCCCCTGCCCCGGCACCTTGGCGCCGAAGCGCAGGAGAATCCCCTCGTCGGGCTGGACACGGATGGCGAGCACGTTCGGGTCAACCTGCGGCACCCCGGCGCGCGCAAAGAGGGCGAGCGGCGCCCGGCGGAACTGGACCGCAATCTCGGTGACCCGGCTCGGCAGCGCCTTGCCGGTGCGGAGGTAGAACGGCACGCCGGCCCAGCGCCACGAATCGATGAAGAGCTTGAGCGCCACGAACGTCTCGGTCTCAGAGTCCGGCGCGATGTCGGGCTCCTCGCGGTACGACCGAACGCTCCGGCCCTCGACCCAGCCGGAGACGTATTGGCCGCGCACGGTGTTGGCGGCGACCTCCTCGCGCGACATCGGCTTCACACCTCGCAGGACCTTGAGCTTCTCGTCCCGCAGGTCCTCGGCGTCAAACTCGACCGGCGGCTCCATGGCGAACATCGCGAGCAGCTGCAGGCCATGGTTCTGGACGATGTCGCGCAGTGCCCCGGTGTCGTCGTAGAAGTCGCCGCGCCCCTCGACCCCGACCGTCTCGGCCACGGTGATCTGCACCGAATCGATGTAGCGCCGGTTCCAGATCGGCTCGAAGAGGCCGTTTCCGAAGCGGAAGACCGAGAGGTTCTGGACGGTCTCCTTGCCGAGGTAGTGATCGATTCGATACACCTGGTCCTCGTCGAATACCTCGGCGATCTCGTGGTTCAGGGTCCGGGCGCTGCCGAGGTCGTAGCCGAACGGCTTCTCGACGATGACGCGCGTCCAGCCGCGCTTCGCGCCCGAGCCCCGCCGGGCACCCCGCGCGGCCAGCCCCGCGCGATCCAGCTGGTTGACGATCTCCGGATAAAGTGCCGGCGGCACGGCGAAGTAGAAGAGCCGATTGCCGGCCGTGCCGCGGTCGCGGTCGATTCGGTCCAGCCGCTTCGAGAGCGACGCGAAGGCGGCGGGATCGTCGAAATCGCCGCGGTGATACTCGATGCCGCGGACGAACGACTCCCAGATCGCCGGCTTGGCGGGCCGGTTGCGGCTGTGCCGGTTGATCCCCTCGAGGAGGTGCTCCCGGAAGGCCTCGTCGGTCAGGTCACGACGTGCGAAGCCGACGACCGTGAACTCCGGCGGGAGGAAGCCACCGAGGAGGGCGTTGTAGAGGGCCGGCCCGAGCTTGCGCTCAGTGAGATCGCCGGTCGCGCCGCAGATGACCATCGTGCACGGCTCGGCCATCCGCTCGAGGCGCAGGCCCTCCCGCAACGGGTTGGCGCGGACCGGCCGCGCGACGACGGTGCGACCGAGGCCGTCCGCGTCCGGCGGACGTGCCGCGTCGCGGTCGGCCGTCCGTGTCATCGGTTCGGCTCGCGCTCCTTGATCGCGTGGCCGCCGAACTCGTTGCGCAGCGCGGCCAGGACGCGATCGGCGTAGGAGTCGGGCTCGCGCCGGCTGCGGAAGCGCTGCAGCAGGCTGAGAGTGATGACCGGCGCCGGGACGTCATGGTCGATCGCCTCGAACACGGTCCAGCGTCCCTCGCCCGAGTCGGCGACCCAACCGTGGATGTCGTCGAGGTCGTTGCCCTCCTTCTCGAACGCGTCGCCGGCCAGCTCGAGCAACCAGGATCGAATGACGGAGCCGTGGTTCCACATCCGCGCGACGGCGGCCAGGTCGAGGTCGTAGTCCGAGGCGTGGAGGATGTCGAAGCCCTCGCCGTAGGCCTGCATGATCCCGTACTCGATGCCGTTGTGGACCATCTTCGTGTAGTGCCCGGCTCCCGCGTCGCCGCAGTACAGGTAGCCGTCCTCGGGCGCCAGGGTCCGGACGACCGGCTCGAAGCGCTCGAACACCTCGCGTTTGCCGCCGAGCATGGCGCAGAACCCCACCTCGAGGCCCCAGACACCGCCCGAGACCCCCATGTCGAGCCACTCGATGCCCTTCGTGGCAAGCTCGGCGGCGTGCCGCTTCGAGTCGTGAAACCGGCTGTTGCCAGAGTCGACGATCACGTCTCCCGGCTCGAGGAGCGACGCCAGCTGCTCGATCATCGCGTCGGTCGCGGCCCCGGACGGCACGCTGATGACGACGTGGCGCGGCGCCGCCATCAGCTCGAGCAGGCGGTCGAGCGGCTCGGCGACGGTCATGCGGCCCTCGTTCTCAGGCTCGGCGGCGACCTCGGCGGCGACGGCCTCGGTCCGATTCCAGACGACGACGTCGTGACCGCCACGCGCGGCGCGGCGTGCCATGCCCGCCCCCATCCTGCCGAGTCCACAGATCGCGACCTGCATGCTTCTCCTTCGCCGCTTCGTTCGTGTCAGACCGAGACCGCGGAGCCGACCATCGCCTCGAGCCTCGCCAGGCCGGGCTCCAGGTCGTCGAGATGGAGGCGGAGCGCTCGCCGGCCGCGCCGCTGCAGCGATGCGAGGTCACCGAGCGCCTGCGCGGCGATCAGGGTACCGAATGTCTCCTCCCAGCCGGGAACCGGCAGGTCCTTCGACGGATCGGCGGTGATCTGCAGGAAGACGCCGCTCGCCGGGCCGCCCTTGTGCAGCTGGCCGGTGGAGTGGAGGAAGCGCGGTCCGAACCCGAGCGTCGTGGCCGCGCCGGTCAGGTCGCGGATCCGCGCGCGAATCGCCTGGAGTCGTTCGGTGACCTCGCGGTCCGGCGGGATGTAGGCGAGGATCGCGAAGTAGTCGTGCCCGCCGCGGACGAGGCCGAGCAGCTGAGCGACGGCGCCGTCGACTCTCACCGGGGTGTCCCCGAGCGCGGCGGGATCGGCACTGACCGCGATGCCCGGCTCGCTGACGATCGGCATCGGCTCGTGGAGCCGCCCGTCAGAGCGATACGCCTCGAGGAGCTCCTTCGTCGCGTCCTTGCTCTCCTGCACGTTCGGCTGGTCGAACGGGTCGATCTCGAGCACGATGCCGGCGGCCGCCGTCGCCACCTCCCAGCGCACGAACTCGGCACCGACGTCGAGCGGGTCGGACAGCACGATGCGCTGCACCGGATGACCGCGCCGCTCGAGGTCCTCGGACAGTCGGTCGAGGCGATCATCGGCCGCGTCCGCGAGCGTGACGAAGGCGAAGGCGCGGTCGTCCCCGTACGCCTCGGCGTCCCCGATCGGCTCACCGACGATCGGCACGATGCCCGCCCCGGCCTTGCCGGTGCTCTCGGCGATGAGCTGCTCGGCCCAATCGCCGAAAGCGGCCAGGCGCGGCGAGGTCAGGATCGTCAGCTTGTCGCGGCCGGCGAGCGCCGCCTCGCCGAGGACGGCACCGAGCGCCAGGCCGGGGTTCGCCGCGGCATCCGGGGTCCGGCACGCGTCCGCCATCGCGCGAGCGCGCTCGAGGAGCGTCCCCAATTCCACCCCGCACAGGGCCGCGGGCACGAGCCCGAAGACGGTCAGCGCGGAGTACCGCCCGCCGACGTCGGGCGGCGCCTCGACGATGGCGCGGAACTCCTGCGTCCGAGCGAGGTCGGCGAGCGGGGTGTCGGGATCGGTGATCGCCACGAAGTCGAGGGCCGGCGCGACCTCGCCCATCGCCGCCTGGAAGGCGCTCGGCTCGGTCGTCGTCCCCGACTTCGAGCTGACGCAGAAGAGCGTGCGCTGCTCAGAGGCCCACGATCGGAAGCCGCGGACGACGTCGGGGTGCGTCGAGTCGAGGACGCGCAGCTCGAGGCCGTCGGCCGACGCCGCGCCGTTGCCGGCCGGCCCGCCGGCCCAGCCGAAGACCCGGCTGAAGAGCTCCGGCGCGAGCGAGGAACCACCCATGCCCAGCACAGCCGCACGCCGGTAGCCGTCCTCGCGAACGTCGCGTGCCAGGTGCTCGAGCTCCACGACGCGCGCGCCCATCGCCTCGGGCAGGTCGAGCCAGCCGAGCCAGGCGGCGACATCGGCGGCCGGCTTCCCCGACGCGGCCCACAGCGAGCCGTCCTTTGCCCACAGTCGCTCCGCGACACGGCTCGACGTCCAACCCTCGAGGCGCGAGGCAATCGCGTCGTCGAGCGCCGTCATGCCGGGGCGAGCTCCCGGCGCTTCGACTCGATCGTCTCGATCAGCTCGTCGAAGCTCTTCGCGAAGCTGGCAACGCCCTCGGCGATGAGCTCGTCGGTGACGCGCTCCATGCTGATCCCGCTGGCCTCGACCTCGCGGATCGCCTGGTGCGCGTCGCCAATGCCATGGTCAAGGGTCCGCCGCACGTCTCCATGGTCGAGGAAGGCCTCGATCGTCTCGATCGGCATCGTGTCCACGGTGTCGGGACCGATGAGCTCCTCGACGTAGAGCACGTCGCGGTAGTCGGGGTTCTTCGTGCTCGTGCTCGCCCACAGGCAGCGCTGCACGGTCGCGCCGGCCTCGCGGAGATCGGCGAACTCGTCGCCGCCGAAGATCTCGTTGAACGCCTCGTACGCGAGCTTCGCGTTCGCGATCGCGGCCTGGCCGCGCGCCTCGAGTGCGGCGCGGGTCCCCTTCTCCTCGAGATACGCGTCGATCTTCGTGTCGACGCGGCTCACGAAGAAGCTCGCCACGCTCGAGACACGGTCGAGCGCCTCGCCCCGCTCGTGGCGGGCGCGCAGGCCGGCGATGTAGGCGCGAGCCACGCGCCGGTAGACCTCGACGCTGAACATGAGCGTGACGTTGACGTTGATGCCCTCGCCGATGGCGGCCTCGATCGCCGGGATCCCGGCCTCCGTGGCGGGGATCTTGATGAAGACGTTCGGCCGGTCGAGCAGCTTCCACAGCTCGCGCGCCCGGGTGAGCGTGGCATCGGCATCGTCCGACAGCTCCGGCTCGACCTCGATGCTGGCGAAGCCATCGGTCCCGCCGGACTCGTCGTACACGGGACGCAGCACGTCCGCGGCGTCGCCGACGTCGGAGACGGCGATCTCCTGGTAGATCTGGTGCGCGTCGTCGCCCGCCTCGATCTCGCGGCGGATGAGCTCGTCGTACTGCCCGGTGGCGACCGCCTTCGCGAAGATCGTCGGGTTGCTCGTCAGCCCCCGGATCCCGTCGCCGACCATCTCGGCCAGCCGCCCGCTGTCGATGAGCTCACGATCGATGAAGTCGATCCAAGGGCTCTGGCCCTCTTCCCGGTACAGCCGGTGGAGCACGTTCGTCACGTCCGCGCTGTCCGTCACGCGATCCGCCTCTCGATGCTGGTCCACCGCCTCGTCCTCGCGTCGGTCCTGCTCTGCTCCCGTCATTCGAATTGTCCTCCTGACCTACTCGCGCCGGCCGGAGCCGACCTCTGACCGGCGTCGACCACGAGCCCCGGCCCGACCGGTGACCTCACGCGCGGCGTCGGCGATATGATCCGCGTCGATGCCCGCGGCGGCGAGCAGCTCGGCCGGCGTGCCGGAGCCCGGCATGCCCCGGACGGCCAGCTTGACGACGATCGGGTGCGACTCCTCCTCCGCCAGCGTGGCCAGCACCGCATCGCCGATGCCGCCCTCGGGCCAGTGATCCTCGACGGTGATGATCGCCCCGGTCTCCCGCCCCGCGGCCCGGACCGTCTCGGCGTCGATCGGCTTGACGCTGTACAGGTCGATGACCCGCGCGTTGATCCCGTCGGCCGCCAGCTGGTCCGCGGCCCTGAGGGCCTCGTGCAGGGTGATCCCGGCACCAATCAGCGTCACGGCGTCGTCGTCCGTCTCGCGCACGACCCGCGCGCCGCCGATCTGGAACTCCTCGCCCGGCTCGTACAGGATCGGCAGCTTCTCCCGCGTCGTGCGCATAAAGACGATGCCCTCACGATCGGCCATCTGCGGCACGAGCGCCGCCGTCTGGTTCGGGTCCGACGGATAGAGGACGGTCGAGCCGTGGACGGCGCGGAAGCTCGCGATGTCCTCGAGGGCCATCTGCGACGGGCCGTCCTCGCCGATGCTCACGCCGGCGTGCGAGCCGACCACGGCGAAGCTCGCCCGGCTCACGGCCGCCATCCGCACGAAGTCGTACGCGCGCGCAAGGAAGGCGGCGAACGTCGCTGCGAACGGCTTCCAGCCCCGGACCTGCATCCCGACCGCGGTCGCGATCATCTGCTGCTCGGCGATGTACATCTGGAAGAACCGCTCCGGCAGGGCCTTGTCGAAGAGCTCGGTGTATGTGCTGTTTCCGACCTCGCCGTCG
>CAZKFP010000237.1:0-12106 GCA_964552085.1 uncultured Steroidobacteraceae bacterium | reverse complement strand
GCGTCCGCGCGCCCATCATCGTCGTCGGCGTCGGGGGCGTCGCGACCGACGAGCCGCCGGAACTCGCCCGGGTGCGGGGTGAGGACGAGCGAGGCACGAATGCCCTGCCACCAGCGTGCATCTCCGGCCAGCGCATTGAGCCCATCGGCGTCCACGACCGCCGGCCGGGTCAGCCCGACGATGAGCTGGCGCGCGCGGCGCAGCACGGTCGGCTGTCGCCCGAGGCCTGGACCGATCACGACGGCATCGTAGCCGGGTGCATTCGTGGCGAGGTGCCGCCAGCCACCGGGGGCGATCAGGCCCGGCGCCTCTTCGTCGAGCGCCATCCAGGTCAGCTCGGCGACCGTCCCGGCGAGGCGCGCCACGACCGACTCGGCGGCGGCGATTCGTGCGAGCCCAACCCCGGCGCGCATCGCGCCGAGGCCCGCCAGGAGCGGGGCTCCCGGATAGTCGATCGAGCCGCCGACGACGAGCAGCCGGCCGAAGTCGCCCTTGTGTGCGCGCGCCGGCCTCGCCGGCAGGCGCTCGGCGACCCACGCCCGGGTGAGTGAGTGGGCGGCCATCGGCTCAGTCGTGCCGCACGTGCGCAACGGCCACCGCGACGGCCATGCGGCGCTCGTGCGAGATCGTGACGCTCACGTCCTCGAGCCCCATGGAGGCGGCGCGGCGGGCGGCGCGCGCGTGGAGCGTGACGCGTGGCGCGCCGGCGCGGTTCGGCAGGATCTCGATCTCGCGCCAGCCGACCCCGCGCACGCCGAGGCCGAGCACCTTGCTGATCGCCTCCTTCGCGGCCCAGCGCCCGGCGATGCGCTCGACGCGGCGCCCGCAGGAGCGCTGCTCCGCATCGGTGAGGACCCGCAGGCGGAACCGATCCGGAAAGCGCTCGAGGACGGCGACGATCCGATCGATGTCGATCAGGTCGACCCCGATCTCGTGCCGGCTCACTGGCTCACGTCGGGCTGCGCGACTATTCGACCGTCACGGACTTGGCGAGGTTGCGCGGCTGGTCGACATCGGTGCCGCGGGCCACGGCCATCTCGTAGGCGAGCAGCTGCAGCGGCAGCACGGTGATGACCGGGCTGATCGGCTCGGGCGTCTCCGGCACGTAGATGACGTCGTGCGCGTAGCGGTCGATCTGGGTGTCGCCCTCGGTCGCGATGGCGATGATCGGCGCCGAGCGGGCACGCGCCTCGGCAACGTTGCTGACGACCTTCTCGTAGACCGATCCGGCCGTGGCGATGGCCACGAGCGGCGTCTGCCGATCGAGGAGGGCGATCGGTCCGTGCTTAAGCTCCCCGGCCGCGTAGCCCTCGGCATGGATGTACGAGAGCTCCTTGAGCTTGAGCGCCCCCTCCATGGCGATCGGGAAGCCGACGCCGCGCCCGATGAAGATGAAGTCGCGCACGCCCGCGAACCGAAGTGCGAGCTTCTTGATCTGCGGCGCCAGCTTCAGCGTCTCCGCCGCCAGGCGTGGCAGGCTGCGCAGTGAATGGCCGAACGTGCGCAGGCGGCTGTCGCTGAGCGTCCCGCGCGAGCGGGCGAGGTGGAGCGCGATCATCTGCAGGACGAGCACCTGGGTGACGAAGGCCTTCGTGCTGGCGACGGCGACCTCCGGCCCGGCCTGGAGGTAGCAGACCGCATCGGCTTCGCGGGTGATGGCGCTGCCGACGACGTTCGTGACGACGATGACGACGGCGCCGCGCTCCTCGGCCAGCTTGAGCGGCGCCAGCGTGTCGGCCGTCTCCCCCGACTGGCTGACGCCGATCACGAGCGTCCTCGGGCCGAGGGGCGGCGGGCTGTACCGCATCTCGGAGCCGATCTGCATCGTCGCCGGCAGGCCGACCCACTCCTGGATGAGATAGGCACCGACGTGCGCCGCATAGCTCGCGGTCCCGCAGCCGACGACGTACACGTTGTCGACCTCGCGCAGCCGGTCATCGATGGCGTCCAGCTCGGGCAGGCTGACGGCTCCGGTCGGGTCGACCCGGCCGCGCAGCGACTCCTGGATGGCGTGCGGCTGCTCATAGATTTCCTTGAGGGTGAAGTGCGGGAAGCCGCCCTTCTCGGCGGCCTCGATGCTCCAGTGGATCTCGGTGACCTCGCGCTCGACCTCGGAGCCGACGAGCGCGAGGATCCGCGTCCCCGTGGGCGTCACGTCGGCGATGTCGCCCTCGTGCAGGATGACGACGTTCTTCGTGTGCTCGAGGATCGCCGGCACGTCGCTGGCGAGGAAGCCCTCGCCGTCGCCGAGCCCGACGATGAGGGGGACATTCATCCGGGCGCCCACGATTCGGTCGGGATGATCGGTGTGCATGACGCCGATCGCATACGCGCCGCGCACCTCGTTGAGCGCCAGCCGCACGGCCTCGACGAGGTCGCCGTGGTACTTCGTCTCGATCAGGTGCGCCAGGACCTCGGTATCGGTGTCCGAGTGGAACCGATGGCCCTCGGCAACGAGCCGAGCCTTGATCTCGGCGTAGTTCTCGATGATGCCATTGTGGATGAGGGCGAGCTTGCCGGTGCAGTCGGCGTGCGGATGGGCGTTCGTGTCGTTCGGCGGCCCATGGGTCGCCCAGCGCGTGTGACCGATGCCGGGATGGCCGGACGGCGCGTCGCCGTTCAGATGGTCGGTCAGGTTGCTGAGCTTGCCGGCCTTCTTCTCGATGAACACCTCGCCGTCGTCGGTGAGGACGGCAATGCCGGCCGAGTCGTAGCCGCGGTACTCGAGGCGGCGAAGCCCCTCGATCAGGATCGGCGCTGCATCACGCGGCCCGACATACCCGACGATGCCGCACATGTGCCCTCCTCGCCGACGCCGGCGCTAGTTGAGTCGTGCCTCTGCGAGCGTGGCCAGCTCACGGGCGATTCGATCGATTTCGTCGGCGTCCTCGCCCTCGACCATGATCCTGATCCTGGGCTCGGTGCCGGACGGGCGCACGAGCACGCGCCCGCGGTCCCCCATCTGCTCCGTGGCCCGGTCGATGGCGGCCATGAACTCGGCATCCGCGCGCCAGTCGTCCCGGCGTCGGACGGCTGAGTTTATCATCACCTGGGGCAGCCTCGGGATCCGGGCGGCGACCTCTGAAAGGGGCGCGCCGGCGGCACGCAGCGCCCGTGCCAGCTCGATACCGGTGAGCATGCCGTCACCGGTCGTCGATCGGTCGCGGAAGATGATGTGCCCCGACTGCTCGCCACCGAGGATCGCGTCCTCGCGCTCCATCGCCTCGAAAACGTGCCGATCCCCGACCGGTGTCCGAACCATCCTGCCTCCAGCCTCATTGACGGCCCGCTCCAGGCCGCCATTGCTCATGACGGTCGCCACGAGCAGGTTGTTGCGCAGCGTGCCGGCGGCCAGGCGCTCCAGGGCGCAGATGCCCATGATCGCGTCGCCGTCCACGAGCTCGCCGCGCTCGTCGACCGCGATGAGCCGGTCCGCGTCTCCGTCGAAGGCGAATCCCAGCTCGAGGCCGGCCGCGGCGACCGTCTCCGCCAGGCGTTCGGGGTGGGTCGAACCACAGCCCTCGTTGATGTTCGCGCCGTTCGGCGCGTCGAACAGGACGGTGACGTCGGCACCGAGCGAGCGGAAGAGCTCCGGCCCGATGACGCTGGCCGACCCATTCGCGCAGTCGATGCCGATGCGCATGCCGGCGAGCGCGTCGCCCGCCACGTCACGCAGGTGGCGGCGATACGCGTCGATCGCGTCGGGGTCGACGCGGAAGCGACCGAGGTCGCCGCTCGGCCGAGTCGCCACGCCGTCCGCGTCGTCGATGAGCCGATCGAGCTCGGCCTCCGTCGCGTCGTCGGCCTTGCGTCCGTCGACGACGACCTTCAGGCCGTTGTCCGGCGCCGGGTTGTGCGATGCAGACACCATGATGCCGGCCGCATGACGCGCATCGGCGCTGGCATGGACGAGGCACGGTGTCGTGACGACGCCGAGATCGACGACATCGGTGCCGGTCGAGGTCAGTCCGGCGGCGAGGGCCGATCCGAGCATCTCGCCGGATCGCCGGGTGTCACGGCCGAGGACGACGCTTCGGCCGGGCCCGCCGAGATGGTGGCCGACCGCCCGTCCGAGGCCGAGCGCCAGCTCGACGGTGATCTCCGAGCCCACCTCGCCGCGGATGCCGTCGGTCCCGAATCGTCCCCCCATCTAGCCGGGGGCGGGCGTCGGCGTCGGTGCCGGGGCCTGGATCGTGACCGGCACGGTCGTCGGGTTCATGCCGATGAGCTCGACATTCGGGGGCAGCGCCGGGAGGCTCGGCGCCAGGTTGTAGCTCCCCGGTGCCAGTCCCGAGGCGTCCACGATCGGAGTGAGGTCCGCCGCGGTGAGCGCGGCGAGCACCCCGCCCGGCCCGCTCAACGTCAGGGTCAGCTGCTGGAGCCGTGGGAGGCAGGCGTTCTCCCCGGCCCCCTGGCACAGGACCCCGACGACGAATGTTCGGCCCGAGACCGACGGCACGATCGTCGCGGTGACGGTAACGACCGGCTCGTCGCCGCCGACGAGGCTCGCCCCATCCGGGAGCTGGAGCTCGGCCTCGAAGACCTGGTCCTCCGACGCGCCGTCGATGCTCAGCGGCTCGGTCAGGATGACCTCGATCCGGGAGAGATCCTCCGGCAGGCCGGAGAGGGTCACGAACGCCGGATCGACGCTGAGCGCCTCGAGGGCAAAGCCGGCGGCTGGCGCTCCGGGCTCCATGTCGGGCCGAACGGGGACGGTGATCTCCGTCTCGACGGCGCGAACGTCGACCTGCACCGAGACGATCTCAGGCTCGACATCGACCGTGCCCCTGCCGACCGGCTGGCCCTCGATGTCGACGAGGGTCAGGTTCACCGGCTCGTTGAAGTCGATGCCGGACGCGTCGATCGTGATGAGGGCGACGGCCCGGTCGATCTGGTCCAGGACCGATGCAGGCCCACGCACCTGGACCTCGTCCACGCTGACCTCGGGCGCGTCGATCTCGAGGCCGCGGGGAATCGTCCCGGGATCGACCTCGACCGGCACGCTGCGAATGCCGACGCGGTCGAGCTCGACGCGCGCCGTGCGGGGGTCGAACGACAGAATCTCGATCCCGTCGCCGGCGGTGACCTGGACCGGCAGCTGCTGCGACTGCGGGGCGCGCTCCATGTCGTACTCGGACAGGTCGACGCTGGCGGTGAAGGCGTCGGCGTTGACCGTGGCGCTCTCGTCGTTCAGCACGCGATACTCGACCTCGACGAGGCCGAGGTCGCCGGTCAGGACGTAGACGTCGCGCGAGGCGTTCTCCTGCTCGATGCGGAGGCGGATGGATGCGTCGGAGAACGAGCCCGAGAAGACGAGGCCGGTGTAGAGGACCGTGGCGAGCAGCACCGCCGAGAGCTTGAGGTGCCAGTGCCGGAGCAGGAACTTCATCAGCGTCGCACCGGCCCAGGGTCGGTCGGGGCGGTCAGGACGCGAGCCTCGGGATCGATCGGCTCCGGGTCGGGCTCGGGGTCGGCGCGCCCGACCTGCCAGCGGCCGTCGAGCGACCGGCGCAGGAACGGCACGGCCCGTCTCGGGGCCTGGGGCCGGATGAGGTGAAAGATGCGGCGCCGTAGCTGGTCCTCGGTCAGGTTGCGCTCGATCCGGCCGCGGACGACGAGGCTGATCGAGCCCGTCTCCTCGCTGACGACGACGATGACCGCATCGGTCTGCTCGCTGATGCCGATGGCCGCCCGGTGCCGGGTGCCGTAGCGCTCCGAGTCGAGCGCCGTCTGGCTCATCGGCAGCAGGACGCCGGCGGCGGTGATCCGCTCGCCGGAGATGATGACCGCGCCGTCGTGGAGCGCCGTGCCGCGATAGAAGATCGTGACGAGCAGCTCGGCACGCAGGTCGGCGTGGAGCGGAACGCCCGACTCGTTGGCGAGGTCCTGCAGGCCGGTCTCTCGCTCGAGGGCGATCAGGGCGCCGTGACGCGAGCCGGCGAGGATGCGCGCGGCGCGGCTGATCTCACGAGCAACGCGCTCCGCCCCCGCCACCTCGGCGCTGACGAAGAACCGGTTCACGCTGCTGAGGCGGCCGATCTGCTCGAGCGCCCGGCGAAGCTCGGGCTGGAAGACGACGACGACCGCGAAGAGTCCGGCTAGCGCCGCCGTCTCCATGAGACTCCGCAGCAGGTCGAAGCCAAGGAGGACCGCCGCGAGGTAGACGATGTAGAGGACCGACAGGCCGATGACGATCCGCACCGCGCGCGTGCCGCGGATGAGGATGAAGAGCCAATAGATGACGAACGACACCAGCCCGATGTCGATGATCGACGTCCAGCTGCCGCGGAGATACGTATCAAAGAAGTCGCGGATCGCCTCGAACACGTTGGCGTTGTGCCTGCATTTCGGCTGCGGCCATGGAGGCCAGATGATACCAAAGAGCCCCGGCGATTCCGGCCGGGGCTCCCTGAACGGTGTTCGGGGGAGGGCTAGCGCTTCGTGTACTGCGGCGCCTTGCGCGCTCGCTTGAGCCCGTACTTCTTGCGCTCCTTGGCCCGCGGGTCGCGCGTCAGCAGCCCGGCGCCGCGCAGCGCCGCGCGCGCGTTCGGATGCGCGCTGACGAGGGCGCGGGCGATGCCGTGGCGGATCGCGCCGACCTGGCCCGAGACGCCGCCGCCGGTGACGAGGACGCTCGCCGAGTAGCGGCCCTCCGTCTCGGTGACCCGGAAGGGAAGGAGCAGTGCCCCCTCCGGTGACGCCCCGCCGAAGTACTCGCCCGAGGGCTTGCCGTTGACGACGATGCTGCCGTCACCGGGCAGCAGGCGCACGCGCGCGACGGCGGTCTTGCGCCTCCCGGTCCCGTAGACGTAGTTCGTGCTCACGTTGCTTCCTTCCTCGTTACAGCTCGACCGAGGTCGGCTGCTGCGCCTGGTGCGGATGGTCCGCGCCCTTGTAGACCTTCAGCTTCTTGAACATCGCGCGGCCCAGCCGGTTCTGGGGCAGCATGCCCTTCACGGCGCGCTCGATCACGAGCTCCGGCTTGCGCTCCAGCAGCGTGCCGAGCGTCTCCTCGCGCAGCCCGCCCGGATAGTTCGAGTGGCGGAAGTAGCTCTTCTGCCGCAGCTTGTCCCCGGTGACCTTGATCTTCGCGGCGTTGAGCACGACGACGTGATCGCCGGTGTCGAGGTGCGGCGAGTAGATCGGCTTGTGCTTGCCCTCGAGCAGCGTGGCGATCCGCGTCGCCAGCCGGCCCAGGGTCTGATCGGTGGCGTCCACCACCCACCAGCTGTGCTCGATCTCGCTCGCCTTGACGGCGTAGGTCTTCACGTTCGCTGCTCTCCGGACTTGCCCTGACTCTTGCGCACGCTCTCGCTGAGCGCCGCCATGGTTGATCTCGTTCTTCGGTTCGTGGCTGATTCGTAGATGACCCGCTCGAGCGTGAGCCCGCGCGCCGGTGCCGCCTGCCCGTGCAGCGCACGCGCGCTGCCGGCGAGGATCCGATCGACGCGGTCGAGGTCGAGCCGGCCTCGGCCGACCTCGAGCAGGAGCGCGACCATGCTGCGCACCATGCGCCGCAGGAACGCGTTCGCCGTCACCCGGATCTCGACGAGATCCCCGCGCCGCGTGACGCGCACCTCGGCGAGGTGGCGCACCGTGCGACCGTGGACGTGGCTGCCCAGCGAGGCGAAGTCGCGCTCCCCGAGCATGCGGGCCGCGGCGGCACGCATGAGCTCCACGTCGAGCTGCTCGTCGATCTCGAGCGTCCTGTGCCGATCCAGCGGTCGAGAGGCCCCGTTCATGAGGATCCGGTAGCGGTAGACGCGCCAGCGCGCCTCCCGACGTGGATCGAAGCCCTGTCTCGCCGGTCGGAGCGACCGCACGGCCAGGTCCGGCGGCAGCGCGGCGTTCAGCCGTCGCCGCAGCTCGGGCAGCCCGCCGCCACGCGGGAGCTCCCGCGGGTGGCAGAACGCCACGACCTGGCCGGTGGCATGCACCCCGGCATCGGTTCTTCCGGCGAGACGGACTCGCGTCCGCTCGCCGATCAGCCTGTTAAGGGCCTCCTCCAGCTCCCCCTGCACGGTCCTGGCGTTGGCCTGGACCTGCGAGCCGGCGAAGGCCGTCCCGTCGTACTCGATCACCGCTCTGGCGCATCTGCGCGCTTCGGCGGCCATCGGGTGCAACTCGGTTTGGTAATGACAGCCCGTCCGCGTCAGACGAGCTCGATCTGGACCATCGAGGCCGCGTCACCGAGACGCTGCCCCAGCTTGATAATGCGCGTGAACCCCGAGTCTCGCTCGGCGTACTTCTCCGCGATCTCGCCCATGAGCTTCTCGACGATGAGCGGCTCGGGTGGCATCCGGCTGACGAGCTGGCGACGCGCGTGCAGGTCGCCACGCTTCGCGAGCGTGATCATGCCGTCGACCATGCCGCGGACCTCCTTGGCCTTGGCCTCGGTCGTCTTGACCTTCTCGTAGCGGATGACCGACACGGCCAGGTTGCCGAGCATCGACACGCGATGCGCGTGCTCACGGCTGAGCTTGCGTCCGGCGAGGCGATGCGGCATGGCTCTAGGACTCCCGGTCGAGCTCGGCGGCGGCCGCCTCGTCCAGCTCGGCCGAGGCCGGAAGGTCCGACTCGTCCGTGCTCATCGAGGTCGACTCCGGTGAGATGAAGCCACGCAGCGCGAGCCGCTCCTTGAGCTCGTCGAGGCTCTTCTGGCCGAAGTTCCGCATCCGCAGGAACTCCTCGTCGCTCAGCGAGAGCACCTGGCCGATCTTCGTGATGCTGTTGCGCTTCAGGCTGTTGTAGGCCCGCATCGGGAGGTCGAGCTCCTCGATCGGCGCATCGAGCAAGTTCGCGCTCGGGGCGACAGGCGACTCGTCGGACGACGGGGTGGCGGGCCGCCCGATCTCGGCGAACCGGCCAAACTCGCGAACGAGGATGTCGGCCGCCTGGCTGAGCGCCGCCTTCGCGGTTGTCGTGCTGTCGGTCTCGATCTCGAGCATGAGCTTGTCGTAGTTCGTCATCTGCCCGACGCGGGTCTTCTCGACCTGATAGTTCACGCGGCGCACCGGGGAGAAGATCGCGTCGACCGGGACGACGCCGATCGGCATGTCCTCGGTGTGCTCCGCCGGCTGGTAACCCATGCCGGCCTCGACGGTGAGGTCCATCTCGATCGAGCCCGAGTCGGAGTCGAGCGTGAGGAGGACGAGCTCCGGGTTGACGATCTCGACGTCGGCCGACTCGGCGATGTCGGCGGCGGTGACCGGACCGGCGCCGCGCTTGACGAGCTTGAGCGTCAGGGCATGGCGGGCGAACGAGCGAAGGCGAAGCTTCTTGACGTTCAGGACGATCTGCGTGACGTCCTCCTTGACGTTCTCGATCGTGCTGAACTCGTGGAAGACGCCGGCGATCTGGATGCTCGTGACGGCAGCACCCTCGAGGGAGCTGAGCAGGACGCGACGAAGGGCATTGCCCAGCGTGACGCCATACCCCTCCTGGAGCGGGGTCACCTCGAATCGGCTCACGTTGCCCTCCGAGAACACCTCGTCGATGTGCGGGGACGGAGCCGGCTGGGGCTGCTGCTGGGGGGTCTCTAGTTCGATCATGGAAAGCAATTGACTCCTAGCGCGAGTAGTACTCGACGACGAGCTGCTCGTTGAACTCGAGCGGCATCTGCTCGCGCGCCGGTTCGGAGAGCACGGTGCCCGACAGCTTCGTCGGGTCCACGCTCACCCATTCGGGAATCTGGGCGGCCTTCATCGTCTCGGGGGCGACCTTGAAGTACTCGCGGCTTCGTCGGCTGTCGCGCACCTCGATCCGATCCCCGGCCTTCGTGGCGTAGCTGGCCACGTTCGTCGGGCGGCCGTTCACTGCGAAGTGACCATGCGTCACGAGCTGGCGCGCCTGCGCGCGGCTCGACGCGAAGCCCATGCGATAGACGACGTTGTCGAGTCGCATCTCGAGCAGGCGCAGCAGGTTCTCGCCCGTCACGCCCTTGCGCTGGTCCGCCTTCTCGAAGTAGTTGCGGAACTGGCGCTCGAGGACGGAGTAGCTCTTGCGGACCTTCTGCTTCTCGCGCAGCTGGAGCCCGTACTCGCTCACCTTGCGACGACGCATCGTGTTCATGCCCGGCGGCGTGCTGCGCCGCTCGAAGGAGCACTTGCGGCTGTAGCAGCGGCTGCCCTTGAGGAAGAGCTTCAGCCCCTCTCGCCGGCAGATGCGGCAGACCGCGTCGGTATATCGTGCCATCGGTGATCCTCTCCTAGACCCGGCGTCGCTTCGGCGGGCGGCAGCCGTTGTGCGGGATCGGCGTCACGTCGGTGATCGCGGTCACCTCGAGACCCGCGGTCTGGAGCGATCGAATCGCCTGCTCGCGGCCGCCGCCGGGGCCCTTCACGAAGACCTCGACCTGCCGCATGCCGTGCTCCATGGCGCGCTTGGCGGCCAGGTCGGCCGTCTGCGCGGCAGCGTAGGGCGTGCTCTTGCGAGAGCCCTTGAAGCCGACGAGGCCGGCACTGCCCCAGCTGATGACGTTGCCCGTCGTGTCGGTGATCGTCACGATCGTGTTGTTGAACGTCGACTGGACGTGCGCGTGCCCCGTTGGCACGTTCTTTCGTTCGCGCTTCTTGCCGCGCTGGGTGCGCTTACGCTCTACCATGAAACTCCCGTTTACTTCTTGCGGCGGACGCCGACCGTCTTCTTCGATCCACGGCGCTGCCGCGCATTCGTCTTCGTACGCTGCCCGCGAGAGGGCAGATTGCGCCGATGCCGGAGGCCGCGGTACGAGCCGATCTCCATCAGGCGCTTCACATTCAGGCTGACTTCACGGCGGAGGTCACCCTCCACCTTGAACTGGCGGTCGACCACCTCTCGCAGGCGGTTGACCTCCTCCTCGGTCAGGTCGCGCACGCGCGTGTCCGGGGACACGTTGGCGACGGCGATGATCTTCGTGGCCGAGCTGGGGCCGATGCCGTGGATGTAGGTGAGGCTGATGATCACCCGCTTCTCGCGGGGGATGTCGACGCCTGAGATACGAGCCACGATCCTCCTACCCCTGCCGCTGCTTGTGCTTGGGAACGACGCAGATGACCATCACCACGCCCGAGCGCTTGATGACCTTGCAGCGCTCGCAACGGGGCTTCACGGACGCGGAAACTTTCATCTCATCCTGTACGTGATCCGACCCCGGGTGAGGTCGTAGGGACTGAGCTCGACGCGGACGGTGTCACCGGGCAGGATGCGGATGAAGTTCTGGCGCAACTTCCCGGAAATGTGGGCGAGCACTTCGTGCCCGTTCTCCAGTCGCACCTTGAACATCGCGTTGGGCAGGGGCAGAATCACTTCGCCCTCGACCTCAATGGCATCCTTCTTCGCCAACCGACACGCACCCTCGTTTCAAGCTCTCATTGACAATTCAGTGGGGATAACACACGAAAAGGCCGCCGCACAGGGCGACCCACGGAACGGAGAGTATACAGCAACGGCCGTCGACCGCACAAGGCGCCTCACTGGCGTTTGGTGAGGACCTGGGGCCCGTCCGCCGAGACCGCGATCGTGTTCTCGAAATGCGCCGAAAGGCTCCCGTCCGAGGTCTGCACGGTCCAGCCGTCGTCGCCGACGAGGACCTCGTCGCCGCCGAGGGTGAACATCGGCTCGATCGCGAAGCACATGCCCGCCTCGATCCGCATGCCGGTACCCGGACGCCCGTAGTTCGGGACCTGCGGCTCCTCGTGCATGGCGCGGCCGATCCCGTGGCCGACGAACGGCCGGACGATCCCGTAGCCATGCTCATGCGCCACCGACTCGATCGCGTGCCCGACGTCGCCGAGCCGGTTGCCGGGCATCGCCGCCGCGATCCCCGCCTCCATCCCCCGCCGCGTCGCCTCGACGAGGTCGGCGACCCGTCGAGGCACGTCTCCCACGACCCAGGTTCGGGCGCAGTCGGCATGCCAGCCGTCGACAATGCAGCCGATGTCGATGCTCACGAGGTCGCCGTCGGCGAGCCGCCGGCGCGGCGACGGGATGCCGTGGACGACCTCGTCGTTGACGCTCGCGCAGATGACGCCGGGGAAGGGCGGGTTGCTGCCATACCCCTTGAACGAGCTGACCGCACCGGCGTCGCGCATCACTCGCGCGGCGATGTCGTTGAGCTCACCGGTGG
>CAZKFP010000236.1:0-3591 GCA_964552085.1 uncultured Steroidobacteraceae bacterium | reverse complement strand
CCCCGTCGAGCTGGTCGGTCAGGGGCGTGCCGGCCGGCAGCCAGCCGGATACGTCTACCTCGACGGAGCGCGGCTCGTCGCCCAGGTTCAGGACGGTGATCGTGGCCTGGGCATCGGTGCGGCGGCCGAAGGCGAGCGTGCCGGCGGCGTCGTCGGCGTGCAGGAAGGCGAGGTCGCCGGTTCGCAGCGCCTCGTGCGTGGCGCGCAGCACGCCGAGGCGCGCGTACCAGTCGCGCAGCTCGACGTCGACGCCGTCCCACGGGTATGGGCGGCGATCGTCCGGGTCGTCGTGGCCGGTCAGGCCGGCCTCGGTCCCGTAGTACACGCCGGCCATGCCGGGCCAGCTCATCTGGAGCGTGGCGACGACGCGCAGCTTCGCCTTGCCGATCTCCAGGGCGGCGGCCGACTCCTTTTCCTCGCGGTTATCGGCGCCTGGGGTCAGCGTCCACAGGATGCGCGTCGTGTCGTGGCTGTCGACGAGGTTGTGGAGCGCCTCCCACGCGGCGGGCGGGTAATCCTCGCGCACGCCCTCCATCGTCGAGGCGAACGCGCTCGGCGCCAGCCCGGCGATCTCCCCGTCGGCATCGGCCGTGTCGCCGTTCACGAGGCCGATGACGGCGCGGCGGAACCGGTAGTTCATGACGCTGTCCATCTCGGTGCCGAGCAGCCAGGCGGAGGCGTCGCCCCACTCCTCGCCGAGGATGAGCGCGTCGGCGTCTGCGCCCTTGATGCTGCGTCGCAGGCCGCGCAGGAAGTCGTGGCTGATCTCGTTCATGACGTCGAGGCGCCAGCCGCCGATGCCGGTCTCCAGCCACTGCGTCGCCACGCCGTCCTCGGACAGGAAGTGGCCGAACGTGTCCGGCGTCTCGGCCAGCACGGCGAGCGTGTCGAAGCCGAACCAGTCCACGTACGTCTGCCCGTCGAAGCACTTCTCCGGCGGACCGGGGCTGAAGGTGAACCACTCCGCCCATGGCGAGTCGGCGGACTCGCAGGCGCCCAGCTCGGGGAACCGCTCGGCGCGGTCGAAGTACGGCGAGTCGCTGCTGACGTGGTTGAAGACGCCGTCGAGGAGGACCCGGATGCCGAGCGCCTCGGCATCGGCGACGAGCTCCTCGAGGTCCTCCCTCGTCCCGAGGTCGGGATCGATGACCGAGAAGTCGCTCGTGTCGTAGCGGTGGTTCGAGGGCGCCGCAAAGATCGGGTTGAGGTAGAGGACGGTCACGCCGAGCTCCGACAGCTCGCCGAGCCGCTCGCGCAGCCCGACGAGGTCGCCGCCGTAGAAGTCACGCCCGAGCGGCTCCTCGTCACACGGTTCCGCCGGTGCGGTGTAGGCCCGGCAGAACCCCTCGGGCAGGTCGGTCTCCCAGTCGCGCGTCAGCACCGGGTTGCCGTAGACGTCGCCGTACCGATACCGATCGGCTCCATCGGTGCCGGGGGTCGCATCCGGCGAGGGGTCGTTCGACGGGTCGCCGTTCGCGAACCGATCCGGGAAGACCTGGTAGATGACCGCGCCTTGCGCCCACTCGGGCGTCGCGAAGTCCGGCGCGTACGTGACGAGCTGCCAGGACCGGTCCTCCGATGCGGCAAGCGCCTCTCCGGCGCCGCCGTCGAGCAGCGCATCGTCCTCCACGTAGCGGGTCTCCCCGCCGTCGCGCACGATGAAGCGGTAGTAGAGAACGCTCGGGATGTTCGTCGTCGGCAGGGTCGCCTCCCACCAGTCGTACCCGTGCTCGCCGCCGGTCGCGTCGCGCGCCGCGACGGCCATCGGCACGAGGACCTGTGACTCGGCGAGGGCGTCCCAGACCCGGATCGTCGCCGCCTCCAGGTCGCCGGCTGCCGCGCGCAGGCGCAGGGTGACCTCGGTGCCGGCCGGCACGGCGCCGAACGGCTGGCGATACGCGTCGGACCGGCTGTCGTGGGCCAGGTCGAGGTCGCGGATCTCGCCGTCGATCGCGAGGGCGGGCAGGTCCGGCGTCAGCGCGAGCTCGTCGACGTCGGGGGTCGGCGCCCCGCGCGGCCAGAGGATGACGAGCGCGACGACCGCCACGACGGCGAGCGCCACGGCGCCGGCGAGCCACGGCAGCGCGCGGCGGCTCATGACGACCGGAAGAGGCGACCCGAGCGGGCGGGGATCGTTCCGTCGCCGGTCGACGGGACCGTCGCGAAGATCTCGGTCAGCCCTTCGGGGAGCGGCAGCCGGGCGACGGTCTCGCCGGCGTTGAGCGCCACGACGACCGACTCCGGGCCGGTGCCGCGGCGATAGGCGCAGGCCATCCCGTCGACCGCCAGGCACTCGAGCTCGCTCGAACGCAGGGCCGGCGTCTCGTGGCGCAGGCGCACGAGCTCCGTGAGCGTGCGCAGCAGCGCGCCGTTCCAGTGCGACTCGTCCCACGGGAACGCGCCGCGGCAGCCCGGATCCATCTCGCCGGTCATGCCGATCTCGTCGCCGTAGTAGATGCACGGCGCGCCGGGCATCGTCATGAGCACGAGCCAGCCGAGGCGCAGCGAGGCCTCGTCCCCGCCGGCCATCGTCAGGAAACGCGGCGTGTCGTGCGAGTCGAGCAAGGTGAGCATCGAGCGCGCGAACCTCGGCTCGTACGTTTGGCCGACGCGCTCGAGGCGAGCCATGAAGGCCGCCGCGTCCTCGGGGCGGATCTGGCGCTGCAGCTCGCCGTGCTGGGCGATGATCGCGCCGTCGAGGTGGCTGCCGGTGACATAGCTCGTGATCGCCGCGGCGAGCGGGTAGTTCATGAGGGCATCGAACGTGCGCCCGTCGAGCAGGTCGCCGCGCTCCTGCCAGATCTCGCCGACGATGTACGCCTCCGGGTTGATCGTCCGCACCCGCTGCCTGAACTCCTCCCAGAACCCCGGCGTCGTGATCTCGCCGGGGACGTCGAGGCGCCATCCGTCGATCCCGAAGCGCATCCAGTGCTCGGCCACGGTCATGAGGTACTCGCGCACCGTCTCGTTGTCGGTGTTCAGCTTCGGGAGGGCCGGCATGTCCCACCACGCGCGGTAGCCGAGCGTCCTGAGCGACTCCTCTCCGGAGCGGTGCTCGTCCGCCCAGTCCGTCGTGAGCCCCGCGGCGTCCGTCGACTCACTCGGGTACGCGCGCAGCGGGCGGCCGGCCTCGAGATCGTCGGCGTGGAGGTGGAACCAGTCGCGGTACGGTGAGTGCCGTCCGACCTCCATGACGTGGTGGAACGGCCAGAAGCCGCGCGAGGCGTGGTTGAAGACGCCGTCGAGGACGACCCGAATGTCGCGCTCGTGGGCCGCGTCGAGCAGCGCGCGCAGGGCGTCGTCACCGCCGAGCAGCGGGTCGACGGCCAGGTAGTCGTACGTGTGATATCGATGGTTCGAGGCCGATGCGAAGACCGGGTTGAGGTAGATCGCCGTCACGCCCAGGCCGGCGAGGTGGTCGAGATGGTCGACGATGCCGTACAGGTCGCCGCCCTTGAAGCCGCCGGTCGTCGGGGGCGCGGCCCAATCCTCGAGGGGTCCCGGCGCGGGGACGCGGCCGCTGCGTGCGAATCGGTCCGGAAAGATCTGGTAGAAGACCGCGTCGGCGACCCAGGCGGGTGGGTTATCCAC
>CAZKFP010000235.1:0-3471 GCA_964552085.1 uncultured Steroidobacteraceae bacterium | reverse complement strand
AACTCGCCGTGGACGAGGACGTCGAGGCCGATGCGCTCCTGCCACGCGACGCTGTCCGTGATCATCTTCGCCATCGCGGCGTCGTAGTCCGCGCGCTCGATCTCGCCGCGGTCGAGCTTCACGCGGTACTGGCGGACCTCGGTCGTCTGAGGCAGCGAGCCGGTCGTCGTCGTCGGGTACGGCGGCAGGTCGAGGTCGGCCTGGGCGGCTCGGCGCTCGTCGCGCGGGGCGCGACGGGTCAGCTCGCCGACCTCGGGCCAGTCCCCGACGGAGAGCTCGGCGCCCGGCGGCGTGGCGCCCGATTCGAGGGCATCGGCCCAGGCGCGAAGGCTCCGCGCCTTCTCGCGCGCGAACTGGAAGCCCGCGGGCAGGTCCTCGCCCTCGGTCGTGACGGGCAGGAACATGAACGAGGTGGAGGGGACGAGGTGGATCGCGCGCCCGTCGTCGGCGAGGCTGCGCACCGCCGCTTCGACCGGCCCGAAGGCGTCCGGCCAGACGCTGCGGCCGTCCATGACCGAGATGACGAGCTCCGGTTGGGCGGCCCAGCCCGGCGTCGTCTTCAGCTCGTCCACCCTGGCCGCCGGGACCTGAACGGCCAGGCCGCGCTCGCCGAGCCGCTCGAGCGTGTCTGCCGGGGCTCGCCCGAACTGGACGGTGACGATCGGCGTGGCCGCCAGGTCGAGGTCCTTCGCGCCGGCGTAGGCGGCGTCGAGCAGCTCGCGGTCGGCACCGCCCAGGACCATGCCGAGCGACGGCTCGTCGAGCTGCAGCCGCAGCGCCGGGTTGGCGTGGACCCAGGCCCAGAAGGCGTCGCCCAGCCGGGTCGCCAGGGTCGTCGGGTCGACGCCGTCGGCCAGCTTGCTGAGCTTGACGAGCGTGAACGGCCCGAGCACCGGCCACGTGACATCCGGCTCGCCGGTCGGGGCACGCCAGGGGAGAGGCTCGAAGCGGTCGACGCTCGTCGTGCCGGTGACCTCGGGGACGACGTAGTGGTAGTTCGTGTCGAACCACTTCGTCATCTCCCACGCCTCGCGCTCCGGGGTCCCGCGCGCCAGCTCGGTCAGCACCTCGAACGGCTCGTCGCTCATCCGGCCCACGAGGTGCGCGGGCAGGATCCCGAACATCATCGCCGTCTCGAGGACCTCGTCGTAGAGGAAGAAGTCGTCGACCGCGGAGCCGATGAGCTCGCGCTGCTCGCCCAGGTGGGTGGCGCGCAGATCGGTCAGTCGTGCCTCGAAGTCCGGTCGCTCGATTCGCCCGGACCAGGCGCGCTCGAGCGCCCACTTGAGCTCGCGTTTCGGACCGATTCGCGGGTAGCCGATGAGGTGCGCGTGGATCTGCATGGGTCGGCGAGTGCCCCTGTCGTGGATGCGGCTGCTGAAGCTCGGAGTCTAGAGGATGCCGAGATGGATCGGCGCCTCGCGGTCTACACTGCGTGACACCCGCAGCCTGAGAAGCCCCCCGAATGAGCTCCGACTCCCGCGACGATCGCCGCGTCCTGTTCACCTCCGAGTCCGTCACGGAGGGCCATCCCGACAAGCTCTGCGACGCGATCGCCGACGCGATCCTCGACGACGTGCTGGCGAACGATTCCGAGGCGCGGTGCGCGATCGAGGTGGCGGTGACGACCGGCCTCGTCCTCGTGATGGGCGAGATGACGACGAGCCACTATGTCGACGTGCAGAACATCGTGCGCCGCACGGTCCGCGAGATCGGCTACAGCGACAGCCGGGTCGGGTTCGACTGGGAGACGTGCGGCACGCTGAGCGCGATCCACGAGCAGTCGCCCGACATCGCGCAGGGCGTCGACCACGCGTTGGAAGCCCGCGAAGGCACGGAGGCCGATGAGCTGGGTGCCGGCGACCAGGGAATGATGTTCGGCTACGCCTCCGACGAGACGCCGGAGCTCATGCCGATGCCGATCGTCCTCGCCCACGGACTCGTCCGTCGCCTGGCCCAGGTGCGCAAGGAGGGCACGCTGCCGTACCTGCGCCCCGACGGGAAGTCGCAGGTCACCGTCGAGTACGACGCCGACGGCCGGCCGGCGCGGGTCCACACCGTCCTCGTCTCGACACAGCACGACCCCGACATCGAGGCCGACGAGCTGTCCGCGGCCATCCGGGAGCACATCGTCGAGGCGGTCATCCCCGCCGAGCTGCTCGACGCCGAGACGCGCCACCTCGTCAATCCCACGGGGCGCTTCGTCATCGGTGGACCGATGGGGGACTCCGGGCTCTCCGGTCGCAAGATCATCGTCGACACGTACGGCGGCATGGCTCGCCACGGCGGCGGCTCGTTCAGCGGCAAGGACCCGACGAAGGTCGATCGCTCCGGCGCCTACATGGCGCGCTACGTCGCGAAGAACATCGTCGCCGCCGGCCTGGCGAGCCGGTGCGAGATCCAGCTCGCGTACGCCATCGGCGTCGCGCATCCGCTCTCGATGAACATCCAGACCTTTGGCACCGGCACCGTGCCGGACGCGCGGATCGGCGAGCTGGTGGAGGAGCACTTCGACCTGCGACCCGGCGCGATCATCAGCGGCCTCGAGCTGCGCCGCCCGATCTACCGCCAGACCGCCGCGTACGGCCACTTCGGCCGCCCGGACCTCGACCTCCCGTGGGAGCGCGTCGACCGCGCCGATGCCCTGCGCGCCGGGGCGGGATTGGCTTCATCGCGGGCGGTCCCGGTCGGCGGCTGATCTGGATCGCCCTCATTTGCAACTGAGGAAGTTACAAATAGGGATGAGGCTGAACGGGCGGGGACAACGCAAGGGCCCCGCGGCACCCTTCCCTATACTCGGGCAGTGAGCACTGTCGCCCCGCCCGCCACGATGCGCGCCCTGGCGAAGATGCGCCCCGGCCCGGGCGCGGAGCTGATCGAGCGGCCGGTCCCGACCCCCGGCGAGGGCGAGGTGCTCCTGAAGGTCGAGGCGGCCAGCATCTGCGGCACCGATCACCACCTCTTCACCTGGGACGCGTGGGCGGCCGAGAACCTCGTGCCGCCCCGGGTGCTCGGGCACGAGGTGGCGGGGACCGTGATCGGCATCGGTCAAGGCGTCACGCGCGTGCGCGAGGGCGACCTCGTGGGCGTCGAGTCGCACCTGTTCGACTGGACCTGTGCGCAGTGCCGGCGCGGGGACATGCACCTGTGTCGCAACCTGCGGGTCATCGGCGTGCACACCGATGGCGGCTTCGCCGAGCAGGTCGTGATCCCGGAGGCGAATGCGGTGGAGTCGAACGGCCTGGACCCGGCGGTCGTCGCGCTCCAGGAGCCGATGGGCAACGCGGTGCACGCCGCGTTCGCGGAGCCGATCGAGGGACGCTCGGTGCTCGTCACCGGCTGCGGACCGATCGGCCTGTGCTCGGTCGGGATCGCCCGCGCGGCTGGCGCCGCCCTCGTCATCGCGACCGATACCGAGCCCTACCGCCTGGAGCTGGCGAGCTCGATGGGGGCGGGGCTCGCCCTGGATGC
>CAZKFP010000234.1:0-4263 GCA_964552085.1 uncultured Steroidobacteraceae bacterium | reverse complement strand
AGCCGCTCCAGCTGGTCCGCGTCCAGCTCGCCGAAGAGCGGCGTCTCGCGCAGGCGCTCGAGGATCGCGGACGCCGGCAGGTGCTCGTGGCTCACAGCTCGGCCAGGTAGCGGTGCACGAACTGGACGGCCATTGCCCCCTCGCCCACGGCGCTCGCGATGCGCTTCACTGATCGATGCCGAACGTCGCCGGCCGCGAACAGGCCGGCCAGGCTCGACTCGAGCAGGAGCGGCTCGCGGTCGAGATTCCAGCCCTGGGCCGGTCCGACGTCCGGGCCGGTCAGAATGAAGCCGCGCTCGTCTCGCGCCACGATGCCGTCGAGCCACCCGGTCCGCGGCTGCTGTCCGATGAAGATGAACACGGCGGCCAGCTCGAGGCGCAGCTCACTCTCGGGCGTCGTGAACGACGCGACCTCGAGGTGCTCGCGGCCGTGAAATTCGCTCGCCTCGGCGTTCCGGTGGACGGTGACGTTATCGAGCGCCTCCAGCTGGTCGACGAGGTACGCGCTCATGCCCGCCCGCAGGTCGTCGCCACGGACGACGAGGTGGACCGCGCGCGCGAAGCGCGAGAGGTGAATCGCCGCCTGGCCCGCGGAGTTGCCGGCGCCGATGACCGCGACCTGCGCGTCGCGATAGAGGACGGCCTCGGTCGTCGCGCCCCCGTAGTAGACGCCAGCCCCGGCGAGCTCGAGCGCGCCGCGGACGTCGAGCTGCCGGTAGCTGACCCCGGTCGCGACGACGACGGCCTGGCAGGAGAGCTCGGCGCCGTCGTCGAGGACGAGAGTCCGATACGGGTCGGCGCGTCGCACGCTCGCCACCTCCTGCGACGAGAGGATCTCAGCGCCGAGGCGGCGGGCCTGGGTCAGCGCGCGCCGGGCGAGGTCGCTGCCGCTCAGGCCGGCCGGAAAGCCAAGGTAGTTCTCGATCCGGCTCGTCGTGCCGGCCTGGCCGCCCGGCGCCTCGCGCTCGATGAGCAGCGTCTTCAACCCCTCGCTGGCGCCGTAGACGGCCGCCGCCAGCCCGGCGGGCCCGGCCCCGACGATCACGAGATCGTAGAAGGGCAGCGCCGCATGGGTGGAGAGACCGATCGCGTCGGCGAGCTCCCGATTCGTCGGATCGCGGAGGACCCGGCCATCGGCGAAGACGACGGCCGGGTGCGCCGCATCGGCCGGCGGCTCGAGGGAGGCCGCGAGGTGACGGCCCGCGACGTCCGCCTCCGGGTCGAGCCACGCGTACGGCACCTGGTTGCGGGTCAGAAAGTCGCGGATGGCATGGCCGCGCGGCGCCCAGCGGCCGCCGAGCAGCCGCAGGCCCTCGAACGGCGGGCGGTACGCCGCCGTCCAGTCGGCCAACAGGTCGTCGAGCACGGGGTAGAGGCGCTCGTCGGGCGGATCCCACGGCTTGAGCAGGTACTGGTCGAGCCGCAGCTCGTTGATCGCGCGGATGGCGACATCGGTGTCCGCGTAGGCCGTCAGGAGCACCCGTCGCACGTCGGGCTGAAGCGCGAGCGCGTCGGCCAGGAACTCGGTGCCGGTCATGACCGGCATCCGCTGGTCAACGAGGAGGAGCGCAATCGGATCGCCGCGCCGCGTCAGCTCCCGCACGAGATCCAGCGCATCCCCGCCCGAGCTCGCACCGAGGATCCGATACTCGGCGTCGTAGCGCGCGCGGAGGTCGCGCTCGATCGCCCGCAGAACGGGGGCGTCGTCGTCGACCGCGAGGATGGCGGGCTTGGCGGCCATCTCAGGAGTGTACGGCCGCCGACGCGCTACGCTCCACCCATGCCGCAAACGATCCGGCCCCGATGCTCCTGACCGGCACCGGCCGCCTGGCGCCCGGCGGCCGCTCGCCGTGGGCGCTCCTCGTCGACGAGGGACGCATCGCGTGGATCGGCGCCCCGGAGGATGCCCCCGAGGGCGACCGGGTCGATCTCGGCAGTGCTCTCGTCACCCCTGGGCTCGTCGACAGCCACACGCATCCCGCCTTCGCCGGCGACCGGTCCGACGAGGCCGCCGCGCGCCTGGAGGGCGAGGGCTACGGCAGCGGCGGGATCCTGCGCACCGTGCGAGCGACCCGCCGCGCCGAGGACGCGGAGCTCGAGGCGCTCGTCGAGACGCGCCTCCGCGCGGCGCTCGCCGCGGGAACGACGACCGTCGAATGCAAGTCGGGCTACGGCCTGTCCCTCGCGGAGGAGCTGCGTCACCTTCGGATCATCGGGCGCGTCGCGGATCGCCTCCCGCTCCGGGTGGTCCGCACCTTCCTCGGCGCGCACGCGCTGCCGCCGGAGGCCGCCTCGCTCGCCGACTACGCGGCGCACGTGGCCGACGACATGATTCCCGCCGTCGCGGACGAGGGGCTCGCCGAGTTCGTCGACGTCTTCTCCGACGCGGGCTTCTTCGACCTGGCGGCGACCGAGATCGTCGCCCGCGCCGCCCTCGCCGCGGGCCTCGGGGTCCGGCTCCACGCCGAGCAGCTTCGGCTGACGGGCGCGGCCGAGCTCGGCGTGCGCCTGGGCGCCGCGTCTGTGGATCACCTCGAGCAGCTCGACGCGGCGGGCGTGAGCGCCCTCGCCGGGTCGGCCACCGTCGCGACCCTGCTGCCCGCCCCGGCCGTCGTCCTGCGCGACCGGATGCCGCCGGCGCGCGCGCTCCTCGATGCGGGTGCCACGGTCGCGCTCGCAAGCGACGCGAACGCCGGCACGTACGCCGGCTTCGGCACCATGCCGCTCATCGTCGGGCTCGGCGCGACGCTGCTCGGGATGAGCGTGAACGAGGCGCTGGCGGCCGCCACGGCGGGAGGCGCCGCATCGCTGCGACGGATGGAGCTCGGCCGGCTCGAGGTCGGGGCCGTGGCGGATCTCGTGGCGTGGGACGCCGAGCACGAGGGCGCCTTCGCCCTGCGGCTCGGCGCCGTCCGGCCGTTGCGGGCGTGGATCTCCGGGACGGAGATCGGGCTCTAGGCGTTCAGCTCTTGTGCGCAGGGCCTCGGGCAGCCGCTCAGTGCCACCCGCGGGCCTATCATTCCGACATGGACCGCTTCGATCTCGTCATCATCGGTGCCGGGACGGCCGGCGAGGCGGCCGCGCACTACGCAAGATCGAAGGATGCGACGGTCGCGATCGTCGACCGCGCCCTGTTCGGTGGCTCCTGCCCCTTCTGGGCCTGCATGCCATCCAAGGCGCTGCTCCATGCCGCATCGGTCCATCACACCGGCGGCGACTACCCGTGGAAACGGGCGTCGGACTTCCGCGACTACATGATCAACCGCACCGAGAGCGACGAGCCCGACGACTCCGGCCACGTGACGTCGCTCGAGGAAGCCGGGGCGCGGGCCATCCGCGGCAGCGCGTCGCTGGCAGGGCCGGGTCGGGTGCGCGTCGGCGACCGTGAGCTCGAGGCGGGGGCGATCGTGCTTGCCGTCGGCAGCGTGAGCAGGATCCCCGACCTGCCCGGCCTGGCTGAGGCACACCCGTGGACGAACGTCGAGGGCACGTCGGCCCGCGATCTACCGCGCTCGCTGGCGATCCTGGGTGCCGGGCCGACCGGCGTCGAGCTGGCGCAGGTCTACGCACGCTACGGCGTGCCGGTCACGCTCATCCATCCCCGCGACCGGGTCCACGACCGCGAGCACGCCCGATCGAGCGAGCTGCTCGGCGCGAGCCTCGAAGCCGACGGGGTGACGCTGCGACTCGGATCGAGGGCGACTGGGGTTCGCGCCGATGCGGGCCCCGACGGCGCGCACGTCATCGAGCTCGGAGACGACGACCCGGTCGGGGCCCATGCGATCCTGCTGGCCATCGGCCGCGAGCTGCCGCTCGACGGCCTGGGTCTCGATACGGTCGGGGTGACCCCGAAGGACGGCCGCCTGGCGCCGGACGAGCGACTGCGGATCGCGGAGGACGTATACGTCGCCGGCGACGTCGCCGGGCCGGAGATGCACACCCATCTCGGTCACTACACCGGCGAGGCGGCCGCGCGGATCGCGCTCGGCGATGCCGGCTACCTGCCATTCCTCGACGCCATCCCGCGCGCCACGTACACCGATCCGGAGACGGCGTCGGTCGGCCTGCTGCTGGAGCAGGCACGGGAGCGCGGCATCGACGCGTCCGAGTACACGGCCGACATCGGCGCGAGCGCCAAGGGCTACACGACCGAGACGCAGGGTCACGTGACGATCGTCGTCGACCGCGCGGAGCGCACGCTCGTCGGCGCCTTCATGGCCGGCCCCGCGGTCTCGGAGGCGATTCACGAGTGCGTCCTGGCGA
>CAZKFP010000233.1:0-2540 GCA_964552085.1 uncultured Steroidobacteraceae bacterium | reverse complement strand
GGCCTCACGGCGCTCATCAAGGTGATCAACACGATCAAGATCAAGCTCAATCACGACCTCGAGGTGCTCGGGCTGCTGCCGACCTTCTACGACGGCCGCACGGTGCTCGCCCGCGAGATGCTCGCGAACCTCAGGCAGCTCGGCGACCACCGCGTGTTCAACACGATGATCAAGCAGACGGTGAAGCTCGGCGAGGCGCCCCTCACCGGCAAGCCGGTCACCGAGTACGCGACGAACTCATCGGCCGCGCGCGCGTTCCGTGACCTGGCCCAGGAGGTGATCGAGCTTGGCTGACAAGCGTCCGGCGTTCCGCGAGAACATCCACCGCCTCTTCGACGAGGCGCAGGCCACCGACCTCGCCCCCGGCACCATGTCGCTCATCGAATCGCGGGCAACGCACGCCCAGATGCGCGAGCTGCCGGTCGGCAAGATCCTTCCAAACCCCGCACAGCCGCGCCTCTCCTACGACGAGGAGTCGCTGACCGAGCTCGCCGACTCGATCCGAGAGCACGGCGTGCTCCAGCCGATCCTCGTCCGCCCGAGCGGCGCGAAGTTCGAGCTCATCGCCGGCGAGCGGCGATGGCGCGCGTCGGGCATGGCCGGCCGCGAGTCGATCCCGGCCATTGTCGTCGAGTTCGACGAGCAGACCGCGCTCGAGGTCAGCATCATCGAGAACCTGCAGCGCGAGGACGTCTCACCGCTGGAGGAGGCGACGATGTTCCGCAGGATGACCGAGATGTTCGGTTACTCCGTGCGCCAGCTGGCGCAGAAGATCGGCAAGGACAAAGGCTATGTGGAAAACCGGCTCCGGCTGTCCGACGCGCCGGCCGATATCCGCGAGCTGTTGTCGTTGCGCAAAGACACGATCAGCCACGCCTACGAGCTGATGAAGATCCCCGATGAGCGAAAGCGACGGCGTCTTGCGAAGCGAATCGTCTCCGGCGACCTGAGCCTGGCCAAGCTGCGGATCATCGTCGGCACGGGAGGCGAACCGACCGAGAATGGAGCCACGGACGGCACGCCACGGCGCCGTGCAAAGACGGTCGCGGGACGCGCCGCCTCCCAGCGAGGAGCCGATGACGCGCTCATGGGCGCCCGGTCGAAGCTGGCCGAGGGGGTCGACGACCTCGTCGACATCCTGCGTCAGCCCGAGCTGATGGAGCAGATCCCGGAGGTGAACCGGGCGAACTTCGCGAAGCACCTGACGATCACGAAGCTGAAGATCGAGAACGCGATCGCGATCATGCGAGCAGCGACGCCCGCGCGGGACGAGGCCGACTAGAGCCGCCGTCAGGCGGTGTAGCTCATCACCTCGCGGTGCTCGACGAGAAAGTCGACGAGCTTGGCCTGGGCGTCGGGATCGATGCGCCGCAGGCCGGCGATCGCCTTCGGCAGCTCGAAGATCGGTGCCGCGAGCGATCCGGCGGTGTCGATGCCGATGACGTGGTCGGGTCCCCCGCCCACGAGGAAGGCGCGCTGAAAGCCCTTCTCGTCAAGCCCGGTCGCCACGCAAAAGGCGGCGATGGCGCGCCCGACGCCGAGCCGCTTGGCGAAGTCGATGAAGAGGTCCGCAGCCCAGGTGTCCACCTGCGCTCGCTCCTGGGCCGTCACCATCTCGCGGTAGCTGGCCTCGTCAACCTCGCTCACCGTTCCTCCTCACGCGTCATGAACGCGTCGATTCTAGCGGAGCACGCGATTGCGCCGCGGCGGGCCGCGCGGGCGGCGGCCGCTGCGTTATCCTCCGGCCATGATCGACCCGCACGCCGATCCGCGGACCGAGGACACCCTCGCGTATGACCTCCTGCGCGCCAGCCGCGACGGCGGTGAACCGGAGGTCGTCGGCCGTGCGACGTTCCGAAATGGAGAGGTGACGGTCGAGGCGCCGGACGCGGTCAGCATCGCCGTCGAGGAGCTCCTGGCACGGGCCTTCGTCGACCGCGTGCAGTCCGACGAGCGGCCGCGCGGTTATCGGCGCAGCGGTCGCGGGATGGTCGACATGCTCGTTCCCGGCATGCCGGAGCACTTCATCGCGCGCATGCGCGGCCTCTGGTTGAGCTATCCGGACGGCTCCCTCATCACCGCCCGCGCCGCCACTGGCGGCTCATCGACAGCGGTCACGCTCACCGACTCCACCGACGTCGGGCCGCCCGTCACAGATCCCCGGGTCCGGCGCGCCACCCTGGTCGCGGCGGAGCAGACGATCGGAAAGAGGCCACTCGTGCGCACGCATGCGCCGGAGACCGGAATCCGGCCGATCGGCGCGACGGTGGGCACGGGGCCGGTTCGGCGCACGGACTGCGGCTGGCTCGTCTGAGTCATAGATTTACATAGATTTACGGACACTCCCAGGAGCGCGCGGGCGAGCCGCGCGATTGAGTATCATCGGCCCATGACGCTGCTGAAGTACGCCGCCATTCCCCTGCTCATCCTCGTGACCGCCGTCGTGTACTGGCTCCTGGCCTACGAGGCCGCCGGGGCGGTCATGCTTCTCCTGTTCGCCATCGCCATGGGGGTGATGGGATGGGTCCTCGTCCCAACCG
>CAZKFP010000232.1:0-9437 GCA_964552085.1 uncultured Steroidobacteraceae bacterium | reverse complement strand
TTGCCCGCGGCGAGCACGAGGTCGGGCTCGGCGGCGACGACGCGCTCGACGTCGACCTGGGCCTGGATGACGACGTCGGGGACGTCGCTCACCTCCTCGGCAGGATGGTCGTCGAAGTCGGTGACGCCGACGAGGCGGTCGCACGCGTCGAGCGCGCAGACGATCTCGGTGTTCGACGGTGCGAGGCTGACGATGCGCCGCGGCGCCGCGTCGATCGTGACCTCGCGTCCGGCGTCGTCGGCGAGGACAAGCGGGAAGGTCGCCGCCGGAGAGGCCGGTGGCGAGCCCGGGGCGTCCGTGGCGCCAGGGGCGCTCGGGGCGCTGCATCCGACGAGCAGCACGAGACCGAGCAGGATCGGAGGAGTGGAGGCGCGGATGCGTGGAGCCATGCCTGATGCCGTTCCCTTTCACACGAGGGCGGTGACATCGCGATCGGGCTGGTCGACCTGGCTCTCACGCCCCGGTCCGGGGCGCAAATACAGTAGCGGGACTGCGCCGGCATCTCACCGGCTTCGCCAATTATCCGTCCGCCTTT
Organism: uncultured Steroidobacteraceae bacterium; assembly: GCA_964552085.1. GTDB lineage: Bacteria > Chloroflexota > Limnocylindria > QHBO01 > QHBO01 > JACDBZ01. The sequence goes on along the minus strand of CAZKFP010000232.1, from coordinate 8,902 downwards.
CGGGAACGGCACCCATCGCTTCGTCTTCGATTGACGTCGCCGATCCTAGCACGCGTCCCGTGGAGAACGGCGGTCAGGCACGCTCGGCTTCGCCACGGATCTCGCCGCCGACGCGGTCGCGCTCCTCTGCGCTCTGCGTCGTGAGATACGCCCGGCTCGTCCCCTGGCGCAGGCGGACGGCCGGCGCGCTGTGGAACAGGCGATAGAGCCGGCCGACGTCCACCTCGACGACCGACGGGTCGCGCTCAATCGCGATGAGCGCCGACTGGTCGCGCTCGTGGACGACGAGCCGATCGGTCTCGCCCGTGGCCTCGGCCAGGAAGCGTGCCTCAGCGTCGCGACGCGAGAGGTCGCGCGGCAGCAGGTCGTAGCGCCACATCCGGAGCGCGAGCTCGCTCATCGAGAGACGCTCGACCGAGCCGGGGCTGCGCTCGAGCGAGATCGTGCCCGGCCCGCGCGCCAACCGGCCGGTGATCTCGACGTCGACCCGATCGCCGGGGGCGAGACTGCGAGCCGGGACCGGGCGAGCGCGGTCACCGAAGACCGGAAAGCCCGCGGTGTAGCTCGCGAGGACGAGCAGCGCGAGGGCGCCGAAGAAGATCGTCGGGACCCACGACTCCTGGACGACGATCGGCGGACGTAAGCCGGCGGAGAAGGCTCGCTCGGTGGGCACCTCGGCATCGAGACCAGCGAACCACTCGCTCTCGATCACCGGGGCGAGGTCGTAGCTGTCGAGCCGATAGAGGCCCTGCAGGCGAACGGGGGTGGCGTCGGGCGGATACGGCGAGCGCAGGATGATCGCGGCGTCGTCCCCCGGATCGGCGAGGTAATAGAGCCACGCCGCGTCGTCGCCGTCGCAACCGGCGGCGACCGCGCACGCCGAGTGCGCCACGGGCGCGACGACCCGGCCGCTGAGCAGGAGCTCAGCGCCGTCCGGCTCGTCGGCGAGCAGCGACGGAATGAACGCGGAGGCCGCGTCACCGCCACTGTCGAGCTCCTCGACATAGCGAGTCTCGTCCAGGTCGACGCCATCGTCCGGCGAACCGAGAAGGTCGCGCGCGCCGGCGACGAGCGCCGCGTCCTCGACGATCCGGGCACTGATGACGCGCTGGCGCATGGTCTCGTCGCCGAGCCGGCTGCGCACGAGCAGCCCGGTCGAGGGGTCCGCCGGATCGCGGGCGAGGTAGAAGTACGTGCCGCGGTCGGCGGGCGTCGACAGGTTCGTCGGTCCGAGGAGCGCGTCGAACTGGAACCAGATGCTGCCGCCGCCCTCCCCGTCGTACGCCGCCACCTCGGCCAGGGTCGTCTCGTTGATCTCCGGCCGCGAGTCCAGGATGGCGATCGTGTCGCGCGCCGTGATGACGGTGGCCGCGGCGAGCGCCACGATGACGGCCGGCACCGCGAACCGCGCCAGTGACCGCAGCCCCAGGAAGCTGAGAAGCGTCGCGGCAAACTGGCGAATGCCGAAGGCGATCGAGCCGAGGATGGCCCGCGGGCGGTCGGTCATGAACCCCGGCGCTCGCCTCGTGAGCGGCTAGGCCGGGACGGCCTCCTCTTCGGGCGACTCGACGTGGCCGTAGAGCGGCGTCTCGCGTGAGGCATCGGTGAGCATGGGGTCGAGCATCTTCTGGACGGCCAGCGTGTGCGTGCAGCCGCCCGCCGACTCGAAGAGGTGGCAGTCGCAATGCCAGGCGTCGGCGTCGAGGGTCACGGTGTGGGTTCCGTTGTCGCCGGCGAAGCTGGCGCGGAGCGCCTGCAGTTTCACGCGATCCGGCTCGTGCGCGTATCGCATCGCCTTCTCGACCTTGCCGATCATGCTCGAATGCACGTCGCGATTACCTCCATGGCGCCGGCAACCGGCGCCTACTACGTAGCGCCCGTCGGGTCGCTTCCGGTGGCTCTGGCGAGCCGCTCCTTGAGCATCGAGAGCAGTGTAACCGGCGTCGGGTCGGTCTGGTAGAGGATTGCGAGATAGACGCTCACGAGGTCGCCCTGCGCCACGCCCGTCAGGACCCGCGCGAGCGGCGATGGTCCCTCGGCCCAGACCTCCGATCGGTTCGTGGCGCGCTCGCCGAGCAGCTCCTCGACGACCCGGTACCGGGCGGTCAACTCCTCCGGCTCGTCCGGGTCACGCAGCTGGACGACGTACAGCGCGTCCGACAGCTCCCGTGGGTTGAGGCTCCCCTCGATCGCGTTGTGATTCGCCTCCGGCATCGGCTCCCACGCGGCCCAGGCCTTCGCGTTCTCGTTCAGCTGGGTCTTCCAGCGATGGGCCACGGCCGCCATCGGACCATGGCCGTAGATGACGGGGATGCGGCCGAAGATGGCCCAGGCCAGCTGCTTGGCCGGGTTCGCATCGGTCGCGACCGAAGGTCCCAGTCGATCGAGCAGCTCCTCGAGTGCGCCGACCGCCGGACCGATCGGGTCGGGCTCCGCGATGAGCTCGAGACGGCCGAGCAGCTCGTGCACGAGCCCGACGCCGGAGCCGATGGCGGCGCGCGGCTGGCCGCCGGGCCGGTACTGGAGCATCGGAACGCTCGCCGCGGCGGCCTGCGAGGCGAGCCGCCCGCCGGTCGTGATGACGGCGAGGGGCAGGTCGCGCTGGCGTGCCACGGCGAAGCCGGACAGGGTCTCGGCCGTCTCGCCCGAGTGGCTGGCGGCAACGATCAGGGTCCGCTCGCCCGCGCCCGCGGGCAGGCCGTAGTCGCGGTGCACGATGAGCGGCACGCGCAGCCGCTCCCCCGCCGCGGCGGCGACGAGCTCGGCGCCGATCGCCGACCCGCCCATCGCCAGGACGACGACCGCGTCGACGTCCCGCAGCCGGTCGTCGAGCTCGACCGCCGCCGCCACGCGGCGAGCCTCGGCCAGCTGCCGCGGAAGCTCGGCCACCCTGCCGAGCATGTCGTCGGGATCGATGCGGCGCAGCGTCGCCGGGTCGTCGAGCGTGACCGCCTCCTCGAACGAGGGGATCCGCTGTGCCTCACCGTCATCGGCGGGATCGGGGCCGCCGGGCTCCTCGTCGCGGTTCTTGTATCCGAAGAAGTCGCGGGCGTCCATCAGCTCGCGGCGGTCGCGGCGGCCGGCTCCACCCCGGCGATGCGGCGGCCCTCGGCGAGGAGTGTCTCGACGTCCTCGGGCGATCGAGCCTCGACGTACACGCGCAGGAGCGCCTCGGTGCCGCTAAAGCGGATGAGGAGCCATGAGCCGTCGCCACGGTAGAACTTGAATCCATCATTCGTCTCGAGGGCCAACCGCTCGACGACCGCCTGACCGGCGAGGTCCGTCGGCGCCTCGTCGGCGAGCCGGGCGAGCGTCTCGGCCTTGACCGCGTCATACCCCTCGCGCGCGAAGCGGATGTCGAGGCGGTCGTAGTACGACGGCCCGGCGAGGGCCTGGAGCTCGGCAAGGACCTCAGACGCGCGCACGCGCTTCGTCAGCCACAGGTCGAGCAGGAATAGCCCGGCGGCGAGCCCGTCGCGCTCGGGGATGTGCATCCCGAACCCGAAGCCACCCGACTCCTCGCCGCCGATGACCGCATCGGTCTCCGTCATCTTCGGCCCGACGTACTTGAACCCGACCCCCGTCTCGTGCGCGGTCGTGCCGTAGATCTCGGCCAGGCGCTTCGCCATCGAGGTCGTCGTCACGGTGTAGACCGCCGGACCGATCTGGCCGCGGACCTCGAGCAGGTACCAGTAGAGGAGGCCGAAGACCTGGAGCTGGTTGACGAAGACGCCCTCCTCGGTCGCCATGCCGACGCGGTCGGCATCGCCGTCGAAGGCGATGCCGATGTCGCCGCCCCAGCGCGGGATCTCGGCGAGCCATTCGTCGACGTTCGGGCGAATCGGCTCCGGGTTGACGCCGCCGAAGTACGGGTTGCGCTCGGTGTGGAGCTCGCGGACCGTCAGGCTGCCACCACCGAGGAGCCGCGTGTACCAGCCGGACCCGGAGCCGTACAGGGTCTCGACGAGCACGCGCCCGTCGGCGGCGCGGATGCGCTCGATATCCACGATGCTCGCGAGCTGGTCGCGGAACTTCGGGTACGGATCGAACTCCTCGACGAGCCCGGCGGCCACCGCGTCGTCGTACTCACGGCGCGGCGGCTGCTCGTCGGCCGGGTGCGTATCCATGGTCGCCTCGATCGCGGCGAGCATCTCCGGCGCGGCCGCGCCGCCGGCAACGGCCTTGACCTTGAAGCCGTTGTCGGTCCACGGGTTGTGGCTGGCGGTGATGACGATGCCCGCGCCGGCATGCATCTCGCGCGTGAAGAAGCTGCCGACCTGCGTCGGCACCGCCTCCGGCGGCACGAACGACCGGATGCCATGCGCGGCGAGCACCTCGACGCAGGCGCGGGCGAAGTGCTCCGACGCGAATCGACGGTCCCAGCAGACGACGACGCCACGGTCGACGGCGCCGGTCTGCTCGAGGTAATCGGCGACGGCACGGGCGCAGCGGCGCACATTGTGGAACGTGTAGTCCTCGCCGATGGCGGCGCGCCAGCCATCGGTTCCGAACTTGATCTTCGTCACGAGGGGGTGGGCAACTCGACTGCGGCGTTTGAGCGGGCCTGCGCAGGTCCATGGTAGCGAGACGACGAGGCGGGCGGTAGCCGGGACCTGCGCTCCGCGTGCTACGTCCGGGACGCCGTGTCGTCGAGCGCCGCCTGGAGACGCGCGAGAAGCGGCCGCAGCGGCTCCCGCGGCTCGACGCGGATCGGCTCGGCCTCCTCCACGCGCAGGCGGCAGAACGGGAGCGGCACGACGTGGCGATCCCAGCGCCCGGAGAGGCGCAGGGCGGGACGCGCCGCGACGGCCCACGGCTGGAGGGGCAGGCCGGACTCGCGCGCCACGATCAGGGCTCCCGGCTTCGCGCGGCGATACGGGCCGAGCGGCCCATCCGGGCTGACGACGAGCGACGCCCCCTCCCGCCCGAGGCGCTCCATCTCCAGGCTGAGCCGCGCCGCGGCCGCCCGCTCGCCCTCCGGGGGCAGCGGCACGGAGCCGGCGTCGAGGGCGCCGAGCATCGCGCTCATCATCTCCCCGCGGAACGTCTGCGTGCTGAAGGCGACGTGGCGCAGCGGTCGCCGGAGCCGATGCGCGGCGATCGCCGCCACGAGGTTGTACTCGTGCCAGAACGCGAGCACCGCCGGGTCCTGCGTGACCGGCCGGCCCTCGACACGACAGGTGGCCGCGACGAGCCGGATGTAGCCGGCCATGGCGAGGCCGATGATCCTGGCCAGCGGCCGCATCGGTCCCGCGCGCTTCGTTACAGGTAACGTTCGCCGGCCGTCCGAGCGATCTCGTCGAGGACCGGCTTGATCTCCTCGGCGCGATCGCGGTGGCAGACGAGCAGTGCGTCCGGCGTGTCGACGATGATCACGTCCTCGAGCCCGACGGTGACGACGAGCCGCTCGCCGCCGTGGACGAGCACCCGGTGCGAGTCGCGGTCGAGGTGGCGCCCGCTCGCCACGAGGTCGGCACCGCTCTCGAGCGAGAGCGCCTCGAGCAGCGATGACCAGGAACCGATGTCGGACCAGCCCGCCGCGAGCGGGACGACCGCCATGCGCCCCTCCGCGGCCGCCGGCTCGGCGAGCCCGACGTCGATCGTGATCGCCGGGACCGGCTCGAGGATGTCACGCACCTCGCTCATCCAGCCCGGCGTGCGATGCAGCGCCTCGATCCGCTCGAGCGCCGATGCGAGCTTCGGCTGGAAACGTTCGACCGCCTGGCGGAAGGCGTAGACGCGCCAGACGAAGATCCCGGCGTTCCAGAAGTAGTTGCCCTCCTCGAGGAATGCCGCGGCGCGCTCGGCGTCGGGCTTCTCGACGAACCGCTCGACGAGCGCCGTGCCCGACGAGGCGTGGAGCGGGGCGGATGCCTTGATGTAGCCGTAGCCGGTGGCGGCCTGGGTCGGGACGACGCCGAGGGTCACGAGGTACCCGCGCTCCGCGGCTCGGATGGCCTCGCGCAGCGCGTCGGCGAATGCCTCCTCGTCGCTGACGAAGTGATCGGCGGGAAGGACGAGCGCCACCTCGTCGCTTTCGCGGCGGGCGAGGACGGTGGCCAGGCCGGCGGCGACGGCAGTGGAGCGCGCGAGCGGCTCGCCGAGGACGTTGTCGGGCGGCAGCTGCGGCAGCTGATCCTGCGTGGCGCGGACGTGGGCCTGGCTCGTGATGACGTGGATGTCGTGTGGCTTCAGCAGGGTTCCGAGGCGCGCCACCGTCTGCTGCAGCAGGCTCGTGTCGCCAGTCAGCGCGAGGAGCTGCTTCGGCGTGCTGCGCCGCGAGAGCGGCCAGAGTCGGGTACCGGCGCCGCCGGCCATGATGATCGCGAACATCGGTGCGTGCGAGGCTACCAGAGCTACTCGCGCTCGACCTCTGACTCCAGGCGCTCGCCCAGCTCCAGGGTGCGCCGGTAGGCGGCCCACACGGCGTCGGAGAAGACGGTTCGGATCCGTCCCTTCTCGAGCTCGTAGATCGCGGCGGCACTCGTCCCGCCGGGAGAGGTCACGGCGTTGCGGAGCTGCGCCGGGTGCAGCTCGGACTGCCGCGCGTACTCGGCCGAGCCGACGAGCGTCGACACGACGAGGTCGTGGGCGAGCTCGCGCGGGAAGCCCATGTGCACGCCGGCGTCGATGAGCGCCTCCATGACGGCGAAAAGGTACGTCGGACCGGTGCCCGAGAGGGCCGTGGCCATGGCGACGAACGTCTCGTCCGCGACCTGGCGCTCCTCGCCGAGGGCACGGAGGACCGCGCGCGCGAGATCGCGCTGCCGAGCGACGCACGCCTCCGAAGCGGCCCACACGCTCATGCCCCTCCGGATCTGGCTCGGCGTGTTCGGCATCGCGCGCACGACGGCGGCATGCTGCAGCCCGTCGACGAGCGTCCGGATCGTCGCCCCGGCGACGATCGAGACCACGACCTGGTCGGCCGCGAGGCGCCCGCGCAGCTCGCGCATGACCCGGACGAGCATCTGCGGCTTGACGGCAAGGACGACGACCTCGGCGTCGGCCAACGCGTCGCGATTCGCGGAGACCGGGTGGATCCCGTGACGCTGGGCCAGGGCCTCGCGTCGCTCCCTGCGCGGATGCGACGCGGCGAGGCGCTCGGCCGTCACCGCCCGATCCGCGATCAGGCCGGCGATGATCGCCTCCGCCATGACACCCGCTCCAACGATCCCGACCCGCATCCTGCGCCGTGCCATCAGCCACTCTCCTCCGTTCCTTCGCCGACCGCCACCTCGGTGCCGAGCAGGGCACGCGCCGCCTCGAGCTGTCCGGCCGGCGCCTCGGCCCGCGCCAGCAGGTCGAGCGACGCCGCGGCCAACCGACGCGCGGCCGTCACCTCACCGAGCTCGAGCATCGACCGGCCCAGGCCCAGAGCGGCGAGCCCCTGCTCATGCTCCGCGCCGATGTCCCGCGCCTCGTCGATCGCCTCGGCATAGTAGCGGCGCGCGCTCGCCGGGTCGCCCGCGGCAGCACGCAGGTCGCCGATGCGCCGCGCCTGGCGCGCGGCGTCGAGCGTCTGCTGCGCCTGCTCAAAGTGCCACAGCGCGCGGTGCGCCCACACGTCGGCCTGCCACCACTCACCGGCCGCGGCGCCGCGCTCCATGGCTTCCACCGCGAACGCGGCCGCGCGCGGATGATCCGCACCGGACTCCGCCGCCAGGTAGGCCGCCGCGACCTCCCCGTGACGCAGCGCGAGCGGCAGCTCACGCAGGCCGCGCGCACCCTCCGCCCGGCCCGCCCCGAACGCCCGCCTGGCTCGCACCAGCAGCCGGTGCCACGGTCCGGGCTGCGGCTCGCCCCAGGGCCGCCGGGCCGGCGGCGAGCCGTGGGGATGAGAGTGGCCGGTGCCCATGATCAGCCGGCCGCCGCGGGCGCTGTTTGTGCCGGCACGATGAGCAGGGCGGCGACGTACGTCGTGAGCGGGACCGCGGCGACGATGCCGATGCTGCCGACGAGGGCACGGATGACCTCGACCGCGACGACCTCGCCGTTCAGCACGATGAGGGGCGCCTGGTTGCCGAGGGCGAAGAGCAGGAGCAGCGGCAGCCCGGCCCCGAGGTAGGCGAGCATAAGGGTGTTGACCGTCGCGGCGATGTGCGAGCGGCCGACACGCATCGCCTGGCCGATGACCCCGCCGCGATCGGCCTCCGGCCGGGCGCGATGAAGCTGCTCGACGGTGGCAGCCTGGGTGACCGTCACGTCGTCGAGGACGCCCAGCGCCCCGAAGACGGTCGCGGCCAGCAGGATGCCCTGCAGGTCGATGCGGTCGCCGACGAGCGGGATGAGGAACGCGATCTCCTCGCTCCCCTGCAATGCGGTGAACTCCGCGGCAGCCGTGAAGAGGCCGGCGAGCACGGCGGTGAGCCCGAGGGCCGCGAGCGTGCCGAGCGTCGCGGCAAGGGTGATGCGGCTGACGCCCTCCGTGAGCAGAAGCGTGGCGATCGTCACGAGCCCGCCTCCGGCGACGGCGAGCAGGATCGGGTCGACACCGCGCAGCAGAAGCGGGACGACGAGCTTGACGACGACCGCCAGGGTCAGGGCGAGGGCGACGAGCGAGCGAAGGCCTCGAAGGCCGCCCACGACGACGACCGCCGCGGCGAAGACGCCCGCCAGGACGCCGAGCACCGGCAGGCGCCAGGGCTCGCTGATGACGGCGAACGTTCCCTCCGCCGCCGGGCCGCTGAAGCGCGTCACGATGACCTCGTCACCGACCTCGTACGGCGCGCGGTTCGACGAGCCGGGGACCGCGGCCGAGCCATCCTGCACGACGGCCTCGATGCGCTCACCGCTCTCGGCCAGCTCGACGGCGAAGAGCGGCAGCCCGCTCGCGTTCGTGTCGAGCGACTCGACGATGCGCGCCCGCTCGCTCTCCTGGCCGACGACCGGGATGGCATCGGAC
>CAZKFP010000231.1:0-3091 GCA_964552085.1 uncultured Steroidobacteraceae bacterium | reverse complement strand
CCGGCGGCCTCCGCCAGGTCCTCGGTCGAGAGGACGACGGCGTCGGCGGCGCCGAATGCCGCCCACAGGTCGTCGCCGACCGCCTCGAGCGGGAGGGGCTGCACCGGCGCCCCGATGACGAGGCGGCGCAGCCAGCCCTGGATGAGGAGCACGGTGCGCCGCGGGCGCAGCCCGGATCGCAGGGCAGCGACGGTCTCGGCGGGGAGCTCGTCGGCGATCGGTGCCAGCAGGGCGACCTCGGGCGCGCGGACGTCCCGCCCGAGCGCCGGGTCGATCGGATCCGTGGCAGCCTCGTAGACGAGGACCCGACGCCCCGCCGTCTCGTCGTGGCGGTACGTCGTCGTCGAGCCCGCCGCCTGGTGGACCAGCTCGCCCAGCGCGGCGAGGCGGGCGAGCCCGTCGCGTGCCTGCGGCTCGTCCCCGGCGACCGTCAGCATGGCGGGCCGCACGCCCTCGTCGACGGCTGCCAGCGCCGCGTGCAGCACGGACCCGCCGGGGGCGGAACGACCATCGGCGAAGCGGTCGATCGTCAGGCCGCCGACGATCAGGAGCTCTGACATCGGGCTATCATCGGCGCATGCAACTCTTCTTCTACGAGCTTCACGAGGGCGCCACCGACCTCATGACCGATGCCGTCCTCGTGTCCGAGCGCGACCATACCCCAGCGCGATTCGAGGCAATCGTGCAGGAGGCGCGGACGGCGGTGCTCGAGACATTCGAGGAGGACACGCTCGTCGAGGCGATCGCGCGCGAGCTCGAGCGCAGCCACGGCTTCACGTACGTCGACGACACGAAGCTGCGCGCCTCGATGAGCGTCGGGATGGAGGCGGAGGACACGTATCTCGTCGACCAGAGCGACGAGTTCCGCTCGATCGTGGCCGAGCTGGAGCGCTCCTAGCCTCGACGTTCAGACGTTGAACAGGACCTGGATCGTGTCGCCGTCCTTGACCTCGTAGGTGCGGCCCTCCGTCCGGACCAATCCCTTCTTCTTCGCGGCACTGTCGCCGCCGGCCTCGACGAGGTCCTCCCAGTTGACGACCTCCGCCCGGATGAAGCCACGCGCCAGGTCGGTGTGAATGGCGCCGGCCGCCTCGACCGCGGTCGAGCCGGTGCGCAGCGTCCAGGCCCTGCACTCGTCCTCGCCGGCCGTGAAGAAGCTGAACAGGCCGAGCAGGTCGTACGTCAGCCGGATGACCCGCCCGCGTGACGGCTCGCCGATGCCCAGGTCGTCCATGAAGAGCCGGGCATCCTCGTCGGGCAGCTCGCCGATCTCCGCCTCGATCTTGCCGGCAAGGGCGGCGACGTCGGTCTGCGGCTGGGCATATCGCTCGCGTCCAGCCGTCTCGAGCGCGGCAGCCTCCGGCAGCCGCGCGTCGTCGATGTTCAGGACGACGAGCACCGGCTTCTGGGTCAGAAACCGATAGCCACGCAGGAGAAACTCCTCGTCGGCGCTCAGTCCGAAGGATCGGATCGGCTTCCCGTCGGACAGGTGCGGCTCGACGCGCTCGAGGAGCTCCTGCTCGCGCTGCGCGAGCTCGCGCTCCGATTGCGAGCCGTGCCGTCCCTGGGTCTTGAGCTTCTCGAGCCGCTTCTCGATCACCATCAGGTCGGCGACGGTGAACTCGAGATCGAGGTCCTCGACGTCACGCCACGGGTCGGCGGCGATCGGGTTGGCCGGATCGTCGAAGGCCCGCGCCACGTGCAGCAGCGCGTCGGCGTTGCGGATCTGAGCGAGGACGTCGGGATTGACGGTCCCCTCGCGGGCGGCGCCCGCCGGGATCGCGACGTCGACGTACGTGACGTCGGCGTACGTCGTCTTCTTCGGGTTGAAGAGCGCCGAGAGCCGATCGACGCGCTCGTCGGGGACCTTCACGACGCTCACGTTCGGCGCGGCGCGCCCGCCGGAGAAGCCGCCGGTCTCCGCGTGCCCGCCGGTGAGCGCGTTGAAGACCGTCGTCTTGCCGCTGCCGGGGAGCCCGACGATCGTGACCTGCATCGCTAGTAGCCGGCCTCCAGGTCGACGACGTTGCGCAACGGCTCGCCGGCCACGTCGCGCCGCAGGTTGTCGACGAACAGGTCGACCGTGCGCTCGATGACCCGATCCGAGGCCCACGACGTGTGCGGGGTGATGATCAGGTTCGGCGTCCGATACAGCGGCGAGTCCGGGCTGAGGGGCTCCTCGCTGACGACGTCGAGGACGGCGCCACCGATCCAGCCCGAGTCGAGCGCGCGCCGGAGCGCGAGCTCGTCGATGAGCCGGCCGCGAGCGATGTTGATGAGCCACGCGTCCTCGCGCATCTCGGCCAGCTGGTCCGCACCGATCAGCCCGGCCGTCTCCTCGGTCAGCGGCGCGGCGATGACGACGATGTCGCTGGCGCGGAGCACGTCCTCGAGGCCGTCGAGGGCGAACAGCTCGACGTTCGACGCCTCGCCCGCGCCGCGCTCGGGATGCCGCCGCGTCGCGAGCACGCGGCAGCCGAACGGCTCAAGCAGCCGCGCGACCTCGACCCCGATACTGCCGTAGCCGACGATGCCGACGGTCAGCTCGGACAGCTCCCGGCCGCGCAGCGGCTGCCACGTCCGTTCCCGCTGCAGCTCGAGCAGCTGCGGCAGGCGCCGGGCGATGGCGAGCGACATCATCACGACGTACTCGGCGATGGGCCGGCTGAAAACGCCGCGCGCGTTCGTCACAACGATGCCGCGCTCGCGCACGGCCGCGGTCGAGATCCGGTCCACGCCGGCCGAGGCGGAGTGGATCCAGCGCAGACGAGGCGAGCGCGAGACGACGTGGTCGAGCACCGAGGCCGGAACGGACCCGAGGAGCAGGATGTCGGCCTCGGCGAACACGCCCTCGGCGGCATCACCGTGGATGCGACCGTCGGCGGCGATGCGGGCGCAGCGCACCCCGGCGGCCTCGATGCGAGCCACGAGTTCGCGGGACAGCGGAGCCCCCAGGATCGGCGTCGCGAGGACGGTGCGCGACGTCTCGCTCAGCGGGCGCCTCCCTCGATGCGCGCGATCCAGGCCTCGGGCGCGCGGATCTCCGCCAGCGACGGCAGCATCTCCGGTCCGGTCCACACCCGGTTGAGGA
>CAZKFP010000230.1:0-16525 GCA_964552085.1 uncultured Steroidobacteraceae bacterium | reverse complement strand
GGCCATCGAGCAGGTTCACGCGCTCGACCGGCAGATCAGGACCGGCTACCTGCTCGTGCCGAGCCAGCCGGTCGAGCCGGCACTCGAATGGGCGACCGAGCATGGCCACGCGGGGGTCCACCCGTGGGAGGGCGACCTGGGAGACGATCCGATGCCGATCCTGGCGCTGGCGCGCGTCTACGGCTGCGAGGTCGGCTGCTACGTCGTCAACGACCCGGCGCGCATGCTGCACCTCGCCGCGTGCGGCCTGTGGGGCTTCGTCACGGACGTGCCGGACGTCGCGCGCGAGGCCCTGGGACCACGCTCACGCTAGCTTTCGGGATCACGGCCGCCGATCGCGGCGGTCACGAGCGTCTGGGCGTGGAGCTCGAGGAGCTCGGCTACGGCGAGGTGTGGGTCAACGACACGCGTGGCGGAGACGGCTTGGCCACGCTGGCCGCCCTGGCCCGCGACACCCGACGGCTGCGCCTCGGGCTCGGCGTCGTGGCGCTCTCCGAGCACTCGCCGGCGGCGATCGCACGCCGCCTCTCCACGGCCGGCCTGCCACTCGACCGCCTCACCCTCGGCGTGGGCGCCGGCTCTTCGGCGTCGCTTGCGCTCGTGCGTGACGGCGTGGCCGAGCTGCGCGCCCTGCTCCCCGGCCTGCCGATTGCCGTGGCCGCCGTCGGCCCGCGCATGCTTCGGCTGGCCGGCGAGGCCGCCGATGCGGTTGTCGCCACGTGGGCACGGCCCGAGCGGGTGCCGTGGATCCGCGAGCAGGTGGCCGCGGGCGGCGGGACGCCGCGGCTCGTGCTCTACGTGCGCGCGGCGGTCGGACCGGGAGCCGCCTCCCGACTGCGGGACGAGATGGACCGATACGCCTCATACGGACGGCACTACGCCCGTGCGTTCGAGGCGCAGCCGGACGGGCTCGTCGGCATCGCGGTCGAGTCCGGTGATCCCGCGGATGTCGCTGCCGCGCTGGCTCCGTATCGGTCCGTCGCCGACACCGTCGTCGTGCGCGCGATCCCGACCGAGAATACCGCCGAGGCGTGGCTCGAAGTGGCCGCGACCGTCGCGATCAGCGCCGGCGCGAACCACCGGTGAGGATGTTGAGGATGGAGCGCGGGACTCAGCCGCGGTTCGGATCGATCCTCGGCAGGCGCGTCTTGCCCTCGACGAGGAAGTGACGGAACCACTCGTCGATGAGGCGCAGGTTGTCGACCCGACGGAACGGCGTCCCGGAGCGAGTCAGCTCGTGCGACTCGTCCGGGGTGCGCATGAGCCGCACCGTCCGACGCAGCGAGCGCAGCACGGCGAACAGCTCCTCGGCCTGCGTGATCGTGCAGCGCAGGTCCTTCTCGGCGTGCTGGATGAGCAGCGGCGTCGTCATCTTCGCGGCATCGGTGAGCGGCGAGTGCCGGTGGTAGAGGTCCCAGTCGTCCCACGGGTGAACGCCGAAGACATGCAGGCCGAAGACCGGTCCGCCGATGTCGCCCGACAGCATCTGGCTGACGAGATCGTTCACGCTTCGGCACGTTACGGCGGCCTTGAACCGATCGGTATGGCCGACGATCCATGAGGTGAGGTAGCCGCCGTACGAGCCGCCGGTGACGCCCATGCGATCCGGGTCGACGAGCCCGTCCGCGACGAGCGCGTCGAGGCCGCCCATGACGTCCCGCATCGGTCCGTCGCCCCAGTCCTTCACGTTCGCGGTCAGGAACGCCTGCCCGTAGCCCTGCGAGCCGCGCGGGTTGCACGCGTACACGCTGACCCCGGACGCCGCGATCTGCTGCCACTCCCACATGAGCGACCAGCCGTACATCGTCGCCGGGCCGCCGTGGATCTCGAGCACGACGGGCGCCGGGTTCCGCTTCGTGCTGCCCGGGGCTGGGTAGAACCAGCCCTGGATGCGCCGCCCGTCGACTTCGTGCCAGCGCTCGACCGGCGCCACGAGGGCGATCTCGCCCCAGCGGTCCCCCATCAGTTCGCTGACCTGGGTGAGCTCCACGCGCTCGTTGCCCGACAGGCGCGCGGCGGAGATGTCGCCGATGACGACCTCGGGCGCCCGCGTCGCCGTCGTCCGGGTCGCCGCGACACGCCCGCCACCGCGCGGCAGGTCGGCAAGGTCGATGCGCCCGAGGTAGTGACGGTCGTGGGTGAGGCGCTCGATCCGGCGGCCATCGATCTCCACCCGCCAGAGCTCGAGCGAGCCAGCGACCGGCGCGCCGAAGACGAGCCAGCGACCGTCCGTCATCCACTGCGGCCGGTTCGCCCCGGCGCCGACGAGATCGCTGTTCATGGCGGCCCCGGCCTCGAGGTCCGAGCCCTCGATGAGGTCCTCGGTGAAGCCGTCGCGCACGCGCATGCGCCAGACCGACAGCTGTGCGATTTCGCCGCGTTTCCAGTCGCGGTTTCCGACCGCCGCGATCCAGCGGCCGTCGGGCGACCAGGCGGGCGCGCCCCACGTCTGACGGCCGCGGCCCGGCGAGAGCTGCCGCACGGCCCGGCTGCGCACGTCGACGAGATAGATGTCGCTGCGCCAGACGAGGTCGGGATTCGGATGGCGGTCCGACACGAAGGCGACCTGGCGTCCGTCAGGCGACCACTGCGGATCGGCGTCGTGGTGCTTTCCGCGGGTGAGCACCTCCGCCTCGCCGCTCGTCGCGTCGACGAGCCACAGGCGCGTGAAGCGCTCGTTGACGAAGCCGGCCCCGTTGTACTGGTAGCCGAGCGTGTCGATGAGCCGTGCGTCCGGCGCCGGCGGGTCGTCCGGCTTGCGCTCGGGCTTCTTCTCCGGCTCCGTGGACTTGGCCGTGCTCACGATCGCCAGGCGGCGACCGTCGGGCGACCAGGCGAGACCCTCGACGTCGGCGGGCAGGTCGGTCAGCTGGCGCGCCTCGCCGCCATCGGCGAAGGGAAGGAGCCAGACCTGCGTCCCGCCCGCCTTCGGCGCCTCGGCCTTACCCGGCTTCGCGCCGCCCCCTCCGGCCTGGAGGACGGCTGCGCGGTCGGAAAGGAACGCGATCGTCGCCCCGTCGGGGCTCCAGCGCGGCGTCGTGTCGTTCCGGCTGCCGACGGTCAACTGGCGCGCGGGGGTCGCGCCGTCGGCCGGTGCCAGCCACAGGGAGGTGCGGTAGCCATCCTTGCCGGGAGCGACCGCCTTGACGCTGAAGACGACGAGCCGCCCGTCGGGCGAGATGGCCAGGTCGGTCGGCACCCGAAGGTCGTACAGGTCCTCGGGGCGGGGGCCGCGGACAGCCATCGGTCGGGCGCCGCTACCAGTTCGTCGCGGTGGAGGCCTCGGTCTCGCCCACCGACGCGAGCCAGCGCTCGGCGTCGATCGCCGCCTTGCTGCCATCGCCGGCGGCGGTGACCGCCTGCCGGTAGTGGCTGTCGTGGACGTCACCGGCGACGAAGACACCTTCGACCCCGGAACCGGTCTCACCGACGACCTCCAGGTAGCCGCCCTTGCCCACCCGCAGCTGCCCCTCGAACAGTTCGGTGTTCGGCTTGTAGCCGATGGCGATGAACAGGCCCTGCACGGGCAGCTCGCTCGTCTCGCCCGTGATGGTGTCGCGCAGCGTGAGGGCATTCACGGTCATGTCGCCCTTCACCTCGGCGACCTCCCGGTTCCAGAGCACCTCGATCTTCGGGTCGCGCATCGCCCGATCCTGCATGATCTGGCTGCCGCGGAACTCGTCGCGGCGCACGAGCATCGTGACCTTGTCGGCGAAGCGGGTGAGGAACGTGGCCTCCTCGAGCGCCGTATCGCCGCCGCCGACGACGGCGATCTCCCGCCCGCGGAAGAAGAATCCGTCGCACGTGGCGCAGGAGCTGACGCCGCGACCGCGGAACGCCTCCTCGGACGGCAGCCCGAGCCAGATGGCCGAGGCTCCGGTGGCCACGATGACCGTGTCCGCGCGGTACTCGTCATCGCCGACCCAGATCCGGAACGGCCGCTCGCTGAAGTCGACGCGCGTGGCGTCCTTCTCGACGAGGTTCGCGCCGAAGCGCTCCGCCTGCTCGCGGAAATGCTGCATGAGCTCCGGGCCCTGGATGCCATGCGGAAAGCCGGGATAGTTCTCGACGTCGGAAGTGATCATCAGCTGGCCCATCGGCACGTTGCCGGCGATGACGATCGGCTCCAGGTTGGCGCGCGCCGCGTAGATCGCGGCGGTCAGGCCGGCGGGGCCGGAGCCGATGATGATCACCTTGCGATGGCGAGCATCGGTGTGGTCGTGAGCGGGAATCGAGGTGCCGGAGGCCGGCGGAACGGTGGACGTCATGAGGAGATCAGTCTACCGCTCCGCCGGTTCCCACGAGTCTCCGGCGAGCTAGGGGCGGGGCAGCTCCTCCTTCGCCGCCACGGCGACGCGCCGTGGAGGGAGGAACCACGCGACCGCGACGCCGAGCACCGCGCACAGGAGCAGGACGACGAGCACGGTCGCCTGGCCCAGCGGTGCGAGGCCGTAGATCACCAGCAGGATCGAGATCCCCAGGCCGATGAGGAGGCCGGCGAAGAAGCCGCGAATCGGGTGTCGCCTGATCATCGTGTCCCTCCCACGATCATGCTCGGCCGCGAGGCGAACAGCAGCGCGACGCCGGCAAGCACGAACAGAAGCGCGACGAAGAATGGAACGGTGGCCGTCGCATCCCCTCTCAGCTTGAACCACCCACTTCCGTCGCAGTGGGTCCCACCGTCCCCGTTGATGTCACCGGAGACGAAGTACAGGCCCGTGATCTTGAACGGCGCGTTCTCGCCCACGCCCGCCGTCCCGGTGCCGGTCGTCTCTTCTCCGTCGTTCGGATGTCCGCCGCGCACGGGCGTCGGGATCATGTACACGAACGTCTGCCAGCTGTGGTCCTGGAAGACCTGCTCGCCGGAGCTGCTCTCCCAGGAGATGCTGCCCTCCCAGTCGATCAGGAACGGGTCGCTCGACGTCCCGCCGCTGCCGGGGCCCGACGCGGTGTCGATCGTGCCGCCCGCCGCGTCCATCGACGTCAGCGTCACGGTGCAGCCACCGTCGAGGTCGAACGCCGCCACCGGCGTCGCCAAGAGCAGCCCGAGCACCGTCGCGGCGGCACCACCGCCAAGAAATCTGCGTATTCGCATGCACCCTTCCTCCGTCGTAGCGAACAAGCGGATGATCGGTTGCGCGAGGACGGCGCGTCAATGGTTTCGTGCCGCTTCGCTCAGCAACTCGTTCGGATTCGGCGCATGAGCGCAGCGCTCGTCCTCGGTGGGGACTAGGCCGAGCCGGCGGACTCCTGCGCGCTGAGGGCCCAGTGCAGGGCGTGTTCGAACGCCGTGGCACCGCCGGCCTTGTCCACGACGATCGTGAGCCGATCGTCACGGATCATCGCCGGAAGCGAGGACACGGCGCTGCCCGTCCAGCAGATGATCGGGAGGCGCGGGTGGCGGTGGCGGGTCGCGAGGAAAAGCCCCGCGCTGAGCTCGCGCTCCAGGCGCCAGTCGAGGACGACCGCCCTCGGCGGCGGGGAACCCCGGAGGGCGGCGAGGTAGGCCAGCGGCGCATGGAAGACCGTCGCGCGCACCCCGCCCGACGCGCACAGCTCCTCCGCCAGCGAGGCGGCGGCCGGCTCGTCGTCGACGACCCAGGCGTCGGGCTGCCAATCGCCATCAGGCGCCCTCTCCGTCATGCGGCTCCGGCGGATGCACGCAGCGTGCCGATCGAGAAGGCACGCTCTACCATGACGCTCGTGAGCATCCCCCTCCGTCGCACGAGCGTGACGGTCGACGTCGGCGGCATCCCGATCGGATCGGATCATCCGATCGTCGTCCAGTCGATGACGAACACCGATACGGCCGACGCCGATGGCACCGCCATCCAGGTCGCGCAGCTCGCGCACGCCGGCTCGGAGCTCGTCCGGATCACGGTGAACAACGACGACGCCGCCCGGGCCGTGCCGGTCATCCGCGCCAAGCTCGACGCGCTCGGCGTGGCCGTGCCGCTCATCGGCGACTTCCACTACAACGGCCACCTGCTCCTCGCGAACCACCCCGAGATGGCCGCGGCGCTGGCCAAGTACCGGATCAACCCGGGCAACGTCGGCACGAAACGGCGCGACGAGCAGTTCGCACGGATCATCGAGATCGCGATCGCGAACGCGAAGGCGGTCCGCATCGGCGTCAACTGGGGCTCGCTCGACCAGCAGCTGCTGACCGAGATGATGGACGCCAACGCCGCACTGCCCGACCCGATGGACAGCCGCGAGGTGATGATCGAGGCGATGATCGAGTCGGCCCTGCGGTCCGCTCGCCTGGCGGAGGAGACGGGCCTGGGGCGCGACCGGATCGTCCTGTCGGCCAAGGTATCGGGCGTCCAGGACCTCGTCGAGGTCTACAGCCGCCTGGCGGACCGATGCGGCTACCCGCTGCACCTCGGGCTGACGGAGGCCGGGATGGGGGCGAAGGGCATCATCACCTCGACCGCGGGCCTCGCGATCCTCCTGCAGCGCGGGATCGGCGACACGATCCGCGTCAGCCTGACGCCGGATCCGGGAGGCGACCGGACCACGGAGGTGTCGGTCGCGCAACAGGTGCTGCAGTCGATGGGCCTGCGCTCGTTCCTGCCACAGGTCAGCGCCTGCCCCGGCTGCGGCCGCACGACGAGCACCTTTTTCCAGGAGATGGCGCGCGACATCCAGGCGTATCTCGTCGAGCGCATGCCGCGCTGGCGCGAGGAGCACCCCGGCGTCGAGGAGCTTCGCGTCGCCGTCATGGGCTGTGTCGTCAACGGCCCGGGCGAGTCGAAGCACGCGGACATCGGGATCAGCCTGCCGGGCACGTTCGAGGAGCCGGTCGCGCCGGTCTTCGTGGACGGCCAGAAGACGGAAACGCTGCGAGGTGACGACATCGTGCCGCGCTTCCTCGCGATCCTCGAGGCGTACGTCGAGCGCCGCTATCCGTCGCCCCTCGCCGGGGTCTCGCGCGGCCGACCCTAGCGGCGCGGCTCCCAGCTGAAGAAACGCAGGGCGGCGACGACGCCGATCACGCCCCACGCGGCGATGACGCCGACCTCCATCCACGGCATGCCCGCATCGGCCCCCGACGCGTAGAGCGCCATCATCGCGTCGGCGAAGTGACGAACCGGGAGGGCGTGGCTGACGGTGTCGAGCCAGCCCGGCGCGTTCTCCATCTGGATGAAGACGTTGCTGATGAAGAGGACCGGCAGGATCGTCGCGTTCACGACCGCGGGGGCGGCGTCGGAGTTCGGAATGAGCCCGGAGACGGCGAGGCCGAGCGCGCTGAACGTGGCCGCCGCGACCGCGAGGACGAGCAGGACGGCCGGCATCGCCTCCCACGGCACCTCGACGCCGTAGACGAGCGCGCCGAAGCCCGCGACGATGACGACGAGCAGGAAGCCGATGACGATTGCGTGACCGATGCGCCCCGCGAGGTACGCCCACGGCGGAAGCGGCGTGCCCCGGATCCGCTTGAGGATCCCCTCGTCCCGCGCGATCGTCACCGTCATCGCCAGGTTCGTGTACGTCGCCGTCACGACCCCGAAGACGATGATCGCCGGGGTGAAGAACGCGGCCGCTCGCTCGCCGAAGAGGACGTTGAAGATGGCCATGAACAGGAGGGGAAAGGCGAACGTGAAGAACGCGGCCGGCGGGTTGCGCCAGAAGGCGCGGTTCTCGTAGCGAACCTGGCGCAGCGCCAGCTCGAGGCCGCTCACGCGTCCACCTCGGCCCCGGTCAGCTGGAGGTAGACGTCCTCGAGTGAGCGGCGGGTCACGACGAGGTCCGCGAGCTCCACGCCGGCGCCGAGCGCCCACTCGGTGAGGTCGTGCAGGGTGCGCGTCGGCTCAGCGGTCTCGAGCGCCCAGGCCGATGCATCGCGTCGCGCGCCGAGCGCCGCCGGCGGCTCCACCTCCGGCGGGAGCCGAAAGCGGATCCGGGTTGCGGCGCTGGCGGATCCGATGAGCTCGTCCGCGGAGCCGGTCGCCACGATGCGGCCGTCGGCGATGATCGCCAGGCGATCCGCGAGGGCCTGCGCCTCGTCCATGAAGTGCGTCGTGAGGAAGATCGTCTTGCCGAGGCCCGCGAGCCCGCGAATCGTCTCCCACGCCTGGCGCCGGGCCGAGGGGTCGAAGCCGGTCGTCGGCTCGTCGAGAAAGAGGAGCTCCGGGTCGCCCGCGAGCGCGACGGCCAGGTCGACGCGCCGCTTCTGGCCACCGGAGAGCTTCTTCACCCGGCGATCGCGCTGCTCGTGCAGCCCGGCGAGGCCGATCGCCTCGTCGACGTCGCGGGGACGCGGGTAGTAGCCGGCGACCATCTCGACGACCTCGCGCACGGTGAGGTATTCGTCGACGCCGGTCTGCTGAAGGACGATGCCCATCCGCTCCCGCAGCGCGCGCTCGTTGCGCGCCGGGTCGTGGCCGAGGACGCTCACCTCGCCGCCCGAGCGCCGGCGATGGCCCTCGAGGATCTCAACCGTCGTCGTCTTGCCGGCGCCGTTCGGACCGAGCAGCGCGAAGATCTCGCCACGCTCGACGCGCAGGTCGATCCCACGCACGGCTTCGATCGGCCCGTACGCCTTCGTCAGGCCACGAACCTCGATGGCGGCGGGCCGGGTGGCTACGTCCCTGCCGCGAGGAACGTCCACGCGGCCATGACGAAGGCGAGGATGACGAAGGTGACGAGCGCGAGCGGCAGGAACGCGACGCTCAGCGGCTGGCGTCGCGGCAACGGTGTTCGATCGTCGCCGACCGCCGGCGCCGTGTCAGGTCGTGTCGCCGGTAGGTTGCGGTCCATGCTCACTCCTCTCCGATGATGGCGGCCAGCTTCCGGTCGAGCGAGGCGGCCGAGAACTGGCCGATCTGTCGCGCGACGATCGTACCGTCGCGGCCGATGAAGAAGGTCTCCGGGGGACCGAGGATGCCATACGCGCCAGCCACCCGCCCCTCCGGATCCATGGCCGCCTGCCAGGTGCCGCCGTTGCGGTCCATGAAGCCGCGGGCGGCCGACGTCCGGTCCTGGTAGACGATGCCGATGACGACGAGGTCGTCGGCGGCATGGCGCTCGGCGGCGTCGCGCAGGAGCGGAAACTCCTCCGCGCAGGGCTGGCACCAGCTCGCCCAGAAGTTGACGACGACCGGGCGGCCACGCAGCTCGAAGAGCCGGATCGGCGTCCCATCGAGATCGGTGAGCGAGAAGTCCGGCGCGATCCTCCCGACCGCCGTCGGAGAGGCCGATGGCGAGCGCGCGACGAGGACGACGCCGAGCACGCCGAGCAGGAGGAGCGGCAGCGTGGCGGCGAGGATGAGGTGGCGCAGCGGCAGGCGCCGCAGGTCGACGCCTCGCGTGACGGCCGCTCGCGCACTCATCGGGCTGTCAGTGGGTGGCCTCGTCGTGGTGCGACCCGTGCTCGGTCTCGCGCCATTCGTGGTTCGCGGCCCGGACCCAGGCGATGATGCCCACGACGAAGACGATCAGACCCGAGATGGCGAGGAACGGGTTCGCCAGCTGCTCCTCGGCCCGGAACGCGAGCCCCGCGCCGAGCAGCGCGAAGGCGACCGACATCACGACGGGCAGGAAGCTGGGCGGGGGCAGGTGCACGCCTCGCGGCGGCGTGGGCCGGGCGGTGGCCGGTCCCGCACCCCGGGACGTGATCGCGAAGACGACGCCGAGCACGACGAGCATGCCGATTCCGAGGAGGATGAAGCCGACGGCGGTTTCGGACATGCGTCGCCTCCCTAACGCAGCAGGTAGATGACGGAGAAGACGCCGATCCACACGACGTCGACGAAGTGCCAGTACATGCTGACCGCCTCGACGGCGACGTGGTTTTTCGCGCTGAACTGGCCGCGCATCGCGCGGGCCAGCACGATCGTCAGGCCCACCGCCCCACCGAAGACGTGCGCCCCGTGGAAGCCGGTGAGCGTGTAGAAGACGGTCGCGAAGACCCCGTCGCCGATCCCGAACCCGAGCACGCTGTAGTCGTACAGCTGGCCGGCCAGGAAGAGGATGCCGAGGACGAGCGTGATCCCCGTCCACAGCTTGAGCTTGCCGGTGTCGCCGCGCCGGATGGCCCACACCCCGAACTGCATCGTGAAGCTCGACGCGACGAGGATCGCGGTCAGGACCGCCGCGAGCGGCAGGTCGAGCTCATGCGCCCCCTCCGGCGGGCCCCACGCCCCGACCGTCGTGGCGCGCGCGTTGAAATACGTGGCGAAAAGGCCGCCGAAGAACATGACCTCGCTCGCAATGAAGAGGAGCATCCCGACGAGCGCGGTCGGCATGCCGGCGTTCTCGTGGTGCACCGGCGCGGGCGCCGCCGGCTCGCCGGCCGGGTGGGCCTGCATCGTGCGCGAGGTCATACGACGCCGTCCCGGCGCTCGACGTCGTCCACCGGGTCCTCCTCGAGGTCGTCCGGCCGCTCGGCTGCGTGGCCGTGGCCGTGTGTGAGGAAGAAGAGCGGGCGCTCGGAGTGGATCGGCGGCAGGCGATCGAAGTTGTACGCCGGGGGCGGCGAGGTCGTCGCCCACTCGAGCGTGTTGCCCTCCCACGGGTCATCGCCGGCCGGCTCGCCGTTGATGAAGGTCGCGACCACGTTGATGAGGAACGGGATGATGCTCAGCGCGATCAGGACGGCTCCGACGGTCGAGGCCAGGTTCAGGATCGTCCAGCCGGCGTCGGGGCTGTAGTCGGCGATCCGCCTCGGCATGCCATCGAGGCCGAGCTGGTGCATCGGGAAGAAGGCGAGGTTGAAGCCGATGAAGTGCATCCAGAAGTGGACCTTGCCGAGCGGCTCGTTCAGCCTGCGGCCGAACATCTTCGGGAACCAGTAGTAGCTCGCGGCGAAGACGCCGAAGACCGACCCGCCGAAGAAGACGTAGTGCAGGTGCGCGACGACGAAGTACGTGTCCTGGACGTGGAAGTCGATCGGCGGCGAGGCGAGCATGACGCCGCTGATGCCACCGATGAGGAACATGCTGATGAAGCCGAGCGCGAAGAGCATCGGCGTGGCGAGCGTGATCTTGCCGCGCCACAGCGTTCCGAGCCAGTTGAACATCTTGATCCCGGTCGGGATGGCGATGAGCGCGGTCATGAAGCTGAAGAAGGGCAGGAACACGGCACCGGTCGTGAACATGTGGTGCGCCCAGACGCTGAAGCTGAGCAGGCCGATGGCGATCGTGGCGAAGACGAACGCCTTGTAGCCGAAGAGCGGCCGGCGGCTGAAGACGGGCAGCACCTCGCTCACGACGCCCATGGCCGGCAGGATGACGATGTAGACCTCGGGATGGCCGAAGAACCAGAAGATGTGCTGCCACAGGATCGGGTTCCCGCCGACGGTCGGGTCGAAGAAGGACCCGCCGTAGTTGCGGTCGATGAAGAGGGCGATGAGACCGGCGGCGAGCACCGGCGTCGCCAGCAGGATGAGCACCGCGGTGACGAGGACGGTCCACACGAAGATCGGCATCCGGAACAGGGTCATCCCGGGGGCGCGCATCTTGAAGATCGTGGCGATGAAGTTGATGGCACCGAGAATCGACGCCGTGCCGACGAGCGTGAGGCCGATGATCCACAGGTCGGTGCCGACCCCTGTCGCGTACCGGTCGTCGGTCAGCGGCGCATAGCCGGTCCAGCCCTCGGCCGCGGCACCGCCGAAGAGGTAGCCGCTGAGGATGAGCAGCCCACCGAGCGGCAGGAGCCAGAAGCTGAGTGCGTTGATGCGCGGGAACGCCATGTCCGGCGCTCCGAGCTGAAGCGGCACGATGTAGTTGCCGAAGCCGGACAGCGCCGGAATGATGAACAGGAAGAGCATGATCGTCCCGTGCATCGTGAAGGCCTGGTTGTACGTGCTCTCGTCCACGAACTGCAGGCCCGGCACGGCCAGCTCGGCGCGGATGACGAGCGCCAGGATGCCGGCCGCGAAGAAGAACAGGAAGCTGTTGACGATGTACAGGATCCCGATCTTCTTGTGATCGACCGTCGTCAGCCAATCGAGCACCCACGAGCGGCGAAACGCGCTGGCGCGGGGTTCGAGGGTGGTCGTTGCCATTGGCTCTTCAGCTCCGCTCTACTCGGTCACGGTCAGGTCGCCCACCATCGCCTGGGGGTGGAGTGTGCAGATGAAGGTGTACTCGCCGGCCTCCATGGCCGGGATGACGTACGTGATCGATTCCCCGGCGCCGATGTCATCGCCGTTGAAGCCGGTCTCGACGATGCCGATGTCGTGCAGCACCGTGTCGTTGTTCGTGAACTCGATGCAGAAGTCCTCGCCGGCCGGCACCTCGATGCTGTCCGTGTCGAACTGGAGCGTCTCGATGGCGGCGACCTGGATGGGGGTGCCGCAGTCCTCGCTCCCGGGCGACGGTGGCTCCTCACCGGCGGCGAGGGCGGCCATGTGCGCGTCGTAGTCGGCACGCTCCATGGCGTCGACCTCGAACGTCATGTCGGCGTGCTGCAGGCCACAGAACTCGGCGCACTGGCCGGCGTACGTGCCGACCTCGGTGATCGTGAACTCGAGCTCGTTCGGCGTGCCGTTCTCCCCCATGTCGATGAGATCGCGCTTGATGAGGAACTGCGGCACGTAGAACGAGTGGTTCACGTCGAGCGAGCGCAGGACGAGGCGCACCGGCTCGCCGACGGGGACCGGCATGACCGGCGGCTCCGCGGCGTTCCCCGTGATCGCGGTGCCATCGGGATAGATGAAGCTCCAGGTCCACTGGAGGCCCTCGACCTCGATGATCACCCCGGGATTGTCGGACCGGGCCTCGACCTCGCCCAAAGTGACCATGCTGAAGCCGAAGAGGATGAAGACGATGACCGAGGGGATCGCGGTCCAGATGACCTCGACGGTGTTGTTGCCGTGCAGCTGCGGCGGCAGGACGTCGTCGCCGGGCTTGCGCCGGTAGCGGAAGACGGCGTACAGGAGGAAGCCCTCGACCCCGACGAAGACGATGAGCGCCAGCCCGAGGACGATGAGATACAGGTTGAAGACGTCCCGGCCGACCTCGGTCTTCGGCTCCGGCGGCAGCATGCAGCCGGCGAGGAGGCCGATGAGGAGCAGCGGCACGCCGATGCGCAGCAGCGTTCGCAACCTGTTCCGGGGCGCCATCCGTTGCATCGGCTCGTTCTCGAAGCTCCCTGGTTCAACCGTCACGTGGGTGTCAGGCACGCGCGCTCAGTCCGGGCTGACGGCGGCACGCAGCGCATTGTAGCGAAGGGCGCCGAGACGGTGTGACCGACTCGACCGCGCGATCAGGAGCCCGGCGGCTCCGGGCAGGTCGCCGCCTCGCCGGGCAGCAACGGGCGCGCGCGAACCATGAAGCGGCGCTGGCCGTCATCGGTCCAGAGCGTCATCTGGTTCGCGGCATGCATCTCGGCCAGCCAGGTGGCGGCGAGGTCGTCCTCCACGACGCCGCAGCGCGTGCCGTCGTCGAACGCGTCCGTCGCCTACCCGACCGCGCCCGGGACGTCGGTCGGACACTCCCGGACCTGCTCCGGCAGGTCGCCGCCCTCGACCGGCTCGCCGGTCACGTCCCGCACGTAGAGCCGGAACGCCTCCGGCTCGAAGGGCTGCCAGCCCTCGGCCTCCCACGCATCGGCCGGAAGCCACGTCTCGAGCATCGTCAGCGCGTCGTTCAGCTCGTTGAGGGTCCGGTAGGCCTCCAACTCGCCGGCGGCCATGCCGGGCGGCGCGCCGGCGGCCGGATCGAGCAGGCCGAGGCCGTAGACCCGCACGGTGACGACGTCACCTCCGGCGTCGAGCGTGAACACGGTGTCAGCCCCGTCGGCGACGAAATTCAGCGCCCCGCGCAGGTTCAGGTCGGTCGTGAAGAGGCCGGTGCCGCCGATCGCGTCGAGCACGAGCTCGACTCCCGCGGGCGTGAGCGTGCGCTCGATGAGGGCCGGGAGCGCCGGTCCCGGGAACTCGAGGGTCTGCATGCCGTGCACGATCACGCGGCCATCACCGAGGAGCACGAAGGTCGGCAGCTCGGCGACCTGCAGCTGGACCGGGAGCAAGCCGCCCTCGTGCCGGACGGTCAGGATCGGCGCCGCGCCGCTCGGGCGCTCGATCCCGCCCTCATCCCCGGACGCTCCGGGCGACCGGGTCGCGTCCGGCCCCCCGGCCCCCGCGCAGGCTGCGAGGACGACGGACAGGGCGAGCAGGCCCGCGGCGGTTCGCTTCATGGCCCGATGGACGCCGGTGGCAGCCCGGCGGTTCCGCCGCGTTCGGGCGAGAATGGGACCGATGCGCCGCCTCATCCCGCTCCTCGGGCTCGGACTGGCCGTCGTCGCGCCCGCCCGGGCGCTGGCGCACGGCACCGATGCGCCACCCCCCGCATTCCCCGATGTTCTGCTCGCCTGGCGGTTCGACCCGCTCGCCATCGGCATGCTCCTCGTCGCGGCCGCCGCCTATGTCTGGGCCGTGCGACGCGTCAACCGGGAGCACCCGGGCAACCCGCACCCGCGGTATCGGTCCTGGCTCTTCGGCGGCGGACTGGCCGCGATCGGGCTGGCGCTCCTCTCGCCGATCGAGGCGTACGAGGGCGTCCTCTTCAGCGTCCACATGGTGCAGCACATGCTCCTCCAGCTCGTTGCCGCCCCACTGCTCCTGGCGGGGGCGCCGATCACCCTCGCCCTGCGCGCCGCGCGGCCATCGGTCCGGCGGCGCCTGCTCGCCGTGCTCCAGAGCCGGATCGTGCACGTCGTGTCGTTCCCGGTCATCGCCTGGGTCCTCTTCGCCGGCGTGAACTGGGGCTGGCACTTCAGCGTGCTGTACGACCAGGCGCTCGAGAACGAGGCGCTCCACTACTTCCAGCACACGACCTTCCTGGGGGCGGCATTCCTTTTCTGGTGGCCGGCCGTCGGCGCCGACCCCTCGCCCTGGCGCCTGCCGCACCCGGTTCGGCTGCTCTACCTGTTCATGGCGATGCCCCAGAACTCGTTCCTCGGCGTGGCGCTCATGTCGGCGGGGACGGTGCTCTACCCGCACTACGTCACGAACGTTCGCGACTGGGGCCTCACGCCGCTCGAGGATCAGCAGCTCGGCGGCGTGATCATGTGGGTCGTCGGTGACCTGGCGTTCCTCGTGGGAATGGCCGTGGTCGTCGTGCTCTGGATGCGCCACGAGACGCGTCGGACCGAGCGGCTCGACCGCAGGCTCGCGGCCGAGCGCGAGGCCCGCGGTGATGAGCCGTGGAAACCTCGAGCCACCGGCGTCGATGAGTCACGCGGCTGACCCCGGCGTCCGTCCCGGCGAGTCTCCCCGGCGAGTCTTCCCGGCGTGCTTCACCCGGTGAAGGTAACGACCAAGAAGAGCCCGATTCAGAGGGCAACCTGTCCGCGTGTTGCACCGGGTGACGGGATCGGCCATCCAGGGCCGTCAAGGGCCTTCAACTTCGCCGTTAGCTTCACCCGGTGAAATCGCAGCTCCGCGGAACCTGGCGCGGGTCAGCCGTCCCTGCGCGCCAGCAGGTAGGTTGGCATACGGCCCTTGCCCTTGACGTCGACGTCGCCGCGCGAGACGACCCGGTACGTGCGCGGCAGCTCCTCGATCGTGGCCTCCGTGACCTGCACCGTGCCGGGATCCGCGTGGGTCGCCATCCGTGACGCCATGTTCACGGTGTCGCCCCACAGGTCGAAGCCGATGCGCCGCTCACCGATCACGCCAGCGACCACCGGACCACTGGCGATCCCGACCCGGACGTCGACCTCGGGCCATTCGCCGGCGAGGCGGGCCTGCAGCTCGTCCCGGCTTGCGAGCGCCATCTCCACCACCGCGACGGCGTGGTCCGCTCGTGGCTCGGTGACGCCGGCCGCGACGAGATAGCCGTCGCCGAGCGTCTTGATCTTCTCGACGCCGTGCGCCTCGGCGAGCGCGTCGAGGGTCGAGAACGCGCGGTCGAGGACGTCGACGACGCGCTCGGGATCGGTGCCGTCGGCGAAGGCGGTGAAACTGACGAAGTCGATGAAGGCCACGGTCGCCGCGTCGCGGCGGTCGGCGATCCTGCGCCTGCCCGACTTCAGCTGCCGGACCGCAGCGGCCGGGAGGATGTTGTGGAGCAGCCGGTCCGACGCCGCCATCGCTACGTCCCGCTCGCGGTTGAAGTACACGAGCAGCGCGAATGTCGTCGCCAGGGGCGCAGAGACGTTCATGGCAAAGAAGGCGATCTCGATCGGCCGTGGTAGCGGCGGTATGGCCGACCGCAGGCCGGCCTCGGCCAGCGCGGACACGATGACGGCCCCGACGAACGCGGCGAAGACCATGGTCGCCGCTCGCGGGCCCCACGTGAGGAGCGCGACGAGGACCGATGCGAACGACCACAGCACGACGGCGCTGCCCTGCACGAAGCCGCCGAGCGCCCACTGGAGCGCGACCGGCAGGAGGAACATCGCCACGACCTGCAGGCCGAGGAACACGCCGTCGCGCTTCGTCGCGAACAGCGCGGCCAGGCCGATGAGCGAGAACGCGACGTACGCGGCCGGAATCGCGGCGGCCAGCGGTCGACCGAGGAGGAGGTACGTGATGATCCAGATCGGCGCGAAAACGCAGATGAGGGTGACG
>CAZKFP010000229.1:0-10088 GCA_964552085.1 uncultured Steroidobacteraceae bacterium | reverse complement strand
CGGTCGGTCCTCTCCGTCGCCGTCAGCAATCCCGGCAACGTTCGGCTGAAGCCGCTGGTGGGGGTGTCGCTGCGCGACGCCGATGGCAGCTCGGTGAGCCAGGCGACCGTCCAGATGGACACGTTCTATGCCGTCACCGATTCAAGCATCGAGGTGCCGCTCGATGCACTCCTCCGGCCCGGCTCGTACACGATCGAGGTCGCGATCGATGACGTCGACCAGGGCATCTCGTCGATCACGATCCGCAGCTTCACCGTCGAGGTCGCCCCGACTGCCACCCCCGCTGCCGGCACCGTCCCGGGCCTGACCGAGGTGGACCAGGGCGAATTCGGCGCCTTCCCCTGGCCCGCGATGGCCCTGCTGGCGGGCCTCGCGGTCATCGCCGCCTTCCGGATCCAGCGCTTTGGCGCGCAGCCGGGTCAGCGCAGGACTCGATAGTCTCGCGCCGGCGAGAACGGAACCGCGTTACGCTCGGGCCCGCATGAACCTCGTCGACGCGATCATCCTGCTCTTCCTGCTCATCGGGATCGTGGCCGGGGCGCGCGCCGGCTTCCTCGGCCCGGTGCTCGGCCTCGTCGGCGCCGTCGTCGGCTTCGCCCTGGCGCTTGCGCTGGCGTCCGTGCTGCGAGAGCCGCTGGCGGCGGTCGAGCAGCCGATGCGCGCGCTCGTCACGATCCTCGGCCTCGGCGCCCTCGTCGTGTTCGGGGAGGCCACGGGCGCGGCGATCGGCGCGATGATGAGCCGAAGCATCCACCTCAGCCCGCTGCGACCCTTCGACGCGGTCGGTGGCGCGGTCGTCGGCGCGGCGCACGTCATCCTCGTCGTCTGGCTCCTCGGCGGCATGCTGGCCATGGGCATGGCACCGTCCGTCGCCGCAGCCGCGCGCGACTCGGTCGCGATCAGCCTCACGAACGAACGGCTTCCTCCGCCGACTGCGGTCGCGGGGCGCCTCCTGGCGCTGCTCGACACGACCGACCTGCCAGAGCTCTTTGCCGGGCTCGAGCCGCCGCCGGCGGAACCGGTCGCCCTGCCCCCCGACGCGGAGACGCAGGCCCTGGCGCAGTCGGCACTCGCCAGTACGGCCCGGATCACGAGCGGCGGCTGCGGAACCTCGCTCTCGGTCGGCAGTGGCTTCTTCGTCTCGGCGACGCATGCGATCACGAACGCGCACGTCGTCGCCGGCAGCACCGAGACGACCGTCACCGTCGGCGGTGCGAGCCTCGACGCCACGGTCGTCGCGCTCGATCCCGCGGCGGACCTGGCGCTTCTCTACGTCCCCGCGGCGCGCGTGCCGGCCCTGCGGCTCGCCACGCAGGTCCCACCGCGCGGCACCTCGGCGGCGGCGATCGGTTTTCCCGGTGGTGGCGAGCTGACGGTCACCGCGGCGGCGGTCACGGCCACGTACGAGGTCCCGGGACCGGACATCTACGGCGAGGGGCAGCACAGCCGCACGGTCGTCGAGATGAACGCCGCGATCCGTCGCGGCAACTCGGGTGGCCCGCTCGTCGTCGCCCCCGGCGTCGTCGGCGCGGTAGTCTTCGGGGCGTCGCGGACGGCTCCCAACGTCGGCTATGCCATCGGTGCCGACGAGGCAGTGGAGCGTCTCGGTCGATCGATCGGCGCCACGGCGCCCGTCGACACCGGCGCCTGCCTGTAGGCTTCGCGCCATGCCCTGGAGCCGCAGCGCCAAGATCGCCTTCATCGGCTCGCACTCGGTGCGCAAGTCGAACGCCGTGCACGCGTTCGCGTCGACCGTCGGGCGGGCCGGGCGCAGCGTCGAGGTCGGGCGCGAGGTCGTCCGCTTCAACCCGCTCGGGCTGAACGAGGCCGCCACCGCCGAGGCGCAGCTGTGGGTCCTCGTGACCCAGGTCCAGCAGGAGCTCGAGCTGGCGGGCCGGGCCGACGTGCTCGTGACTGACCGTTCCGTCGTCGACAACTTCGCGTACTACCTGCGCGTGACCGGCGGGGCCGATCCGTACGGCGTCGAGCCGCTCATCCGGCGCTGGGCGACGACATACGACCTCTCGGTCCGCCTGCTGCCCGACGTCGCGCTGCAGGCCGACGGGGTGCGGTCCACGAACGACGCATTCCGCGACGAGATCGAGTCGATCCTCGACCGCATTCTGCCGCTCTACCTGCCCGAAGACCGATGCATCCGCGTCCCGGCCAGCAGCGTGACCGCCGACTTCGACTGGTGGGCGCTCGGCGAGCGGCTGGCGGGAGTCGTTGGCGAGCCGCTCGCCGAGGGGCAGCTGAGCGCGCCGCTGGGCTAGGCTCGGCGTCACCTGGTCGCCGGCGGCCGGTGGGTTTACGACGGAACGAGGGTGTTGGCGAAGACCTGCCAGGCAAGCGCCGACTTCGCGACAAGGCTGAGCGCCACGTACACGTACTCGCCGAAGAGGTAGCTGCGCCACGGGCCGACACGGGCGTACTGCAGGACCATGTTGACGGCGAACGAGTTGTAGAAGACGAACAGCGACACGAAGATCGCGTACACGAAGGTCGGCGGCTCGGCCGCGGAGCCGGGGCTCCAGAGGTAGATGCCGATGGCGATCCACGGCACGATCCCGGCGATCGAGCCGAAGAGGAACGGCAGCCACCCGGACCGTCCCGGGCGCTCGTAGTGCTCCTGGAGCAGCCCGAACAGGATCATCGATGCGTTCACGCCGAACAGGCCCACGAGGGCGGCGACGTCCGCAATGCCGGTGATCATCGCGATCAGCACGATCATCAGCGACGAGCTGATCGAGTACTCGATCCAGCGCGCGTAGCTGCGCGCCTCGAGCAGATGGGCGCGGTACCAGCTCCACGCCGGTCCGGCGATGAGCAGGTGCGCGGCTGCCGACAGGAACAGGAAGCTGGCGACGGCGGGCCCGAGGGGCAAAGTGAAGAGCTCCTCGGTCGACGCCGATGAGCCCGGCGGGCCCTCCATGAAGGCGGCCGTCACGGGCAGCGCGAAGTCGTTCGACAGGACGACCACCGCAATCCCCTGGACCGCGTGGAGCAGGCCCATGCCGGCGTTGTACAGGCGCAGCCGCCCCAGGGTCTTCTCGCCGTCCACGCGCGTCCTCCTTCCGTCCGATTGACACCATGCTGCACCGGCGCGCTTCGCGGCAGGGCCGATGAGCCCTCGACAGGGTACGTCCGGCGAGCTCGGGCGCGCTCGTCGCACTCAACGGAGGCCCGATCGCCGGGTTGTAGGATGGCCCGGATGGACGAGCGGGAGACGGCAATGCGGCGCGCCGCCGAGCTCGGGCTCGAGTACCTCGCCGGGCTGCCGGACCGCCACGTCGGGCCGCGAGCCGATGCCGCGGCGATCGCCTCCAAGCTCGGCGGTCGGCTGCCGGACGACGGCGAGGGCGCCACGACGGTCGTCGAGCAGCTCGCCGAGGCGGTCGACCCAGGCCTCGTGGCGTCGGCCGGACCGCGCTACTTCGGCTTCGTCGTCGGTGGGGCCCTGCCGGCATCGGCCGCGGCCGACTGGCTGACGACCGCGTGGGACCAGAATGGCGCGCTCCATGCCCTCTCGCCGGCCGCGGCCGCCGCCGAGGAGGTCGCCGGACGCTGGATGCTCGAGCTCCTCGGCCTGCCCGCCGAGGCGAGCGTCGGCCTGCCGACCGGCGCGGGGCTCGGCAACGCCGTCGGGCTGGCGGCCGCTCGCCACGCCGTCCTGGCGCGGGCCGGCTGGGACGTCGAGGCCGCCGGGCTGTACGGCGCGCCGGAGATCCACGTCGTCATCGGGGCGGAGGCGCATGCCACCGTGCTGACGGCCCTTCAGTACCTCGGCCTCGGCCGGGACCGGGTCACCCGGATCGGGGTCGACGGACAGGGCCGGATGCTCGCGGACGAGGCGAGGACCGCGATCGCCGACACGGCCGGCCCGCTCATCGTGTGCGTCCAGGCGGGCAACGTGAACACGGGAGCGTTCGACCCGGCCGACGAGATCGCCGACGCGCTGGCCGGCCATCCCAACGCCTGGCTCCACGTGGACGGCGCCTTCGGCCTGTGGGCCGCCGCCGTCCCGCGACTCCGCCATCTCGTGCGGGGCATCGAGCGTGCCGACTCGTGGTCGACGGACGCACACAAGTGGCTGAACGTGGGCTACGACTGTGGGTTTGTCGCCGTCCGCGAGCCGGCGGCCCACCGAGCGGCGATGTCGGCCAGCGCCTCGTATCTCATGCGCAGCGAGCAGCGCGAGAACTGGGAGTGGGTCCTCGACAGCTCGCGCCGCGCCAGGGGCTTCGCCCTGTACTCGGCCCTCCGCTCCCTCGGGCGCACGGGCGTGATGTCGATGGTCGAGCGCTGCTGCTCGCTCGCCCGTCGCATGGCGGACCGGCTCGGCGAAGCCGACGGCGTCGAGGTGCTCAACGACGTCGTCCTCAACCAGGTGCTCGTCCGGTTCGGCGACGACGACGAGCGGACGCGCGCGGTCATCGCCCGCGTCCAGGCGGATGGCACAGCCTGGATGGGCGGCACGACCTGGCAGGGAATGGCCGCCATGCGCATCAGCGTCAGCGGCTGGTCAACCTCCGAGGCCGATGCGGACCGCTCGGTGGAGGCCATCCTGCGCTGCGCTGCGGCCTGAGGGCCAGGCTCCGGGCCGTCCACCCGGCCCGTTCCGCGGTCAGCGTGACGGCTACTGGCGGTGTGGTGTAATCGGCGCTCACCGGTGAGCAGCAGCGGAGGTTTGCGAGGGCGATGGCGATCGACACCGAGCACGGAACCATGACCGGCGACGAGATCGTCGCCCTCACCAAGCGCCACACCCTGTTCGAGTGGTCGGCCCAGAGCAAGGTGGACCCGATCCCGGTGGCCGGCGCGAAGGGCTGCTACTTCTGGACGCCCGAGGGCAAGCGCTACCTGGACTTCAACAGCCAGCTGATGTGCACGAATATCGGCCACGGGCATCCGAAGGTGATCGCCGCCATCGCGAAGCAGGCCGAGACGCTCGCCTACGCGAACCCGTTCATGGCCACCGAGCCGCGAGCTCGCCTCGGCCAGAAGCTGGCCGAGCTCTGCCCCGGCGACATCGACACGTTCTTCTTCACGAACGGCGGGGCCGAGGCGAACGAGAACGCGATCAAGCTGGCCCGGATGGTGACCGGGCGGCAGAAGATCCTCGCCCGCTACCGCAGCTACCACGGCGGCACCGCCGGGGCCATCAGCCTGACCGGCGATCCGCGCCGGTGGGCCGCCGAGCCGGGCATCCCCGGGGTCGTGCGCGTCATGGACCCATACCACGGCATCCAGCGCGGCTGGGACACGGCCGAGGAGGCGCTGGCGAACCTCGAGGAGACGATCCAGCTCGAGGGCCCGAGCACGATCGCCGCCTTCATCCTCGAGACGGTCACCGGCACGAACGGGATCCTCGTCCCGCCCGACGGCTATCTCGCCGGCGTGCGCGAGATCTGCGATCGCTACGGCATCCTCATGATCGCCGACGAGGTGATGGCCGGCTTCGGGCGCACCGGCAAGTGGTTCGCGATCGACCACTGGAACGTCGTGCCCGACCTGATCACGATGGCCAAGGGCCTGACGAGCGCGTACGTGCAGCTCGGCGCGCTCGGCATGCGGCGCAAGTACGCCGAGCACTTCGAGAACAACGTCTTCTACGGCGGGCTGACATACAACTCACACCCGCTCGCGTGCGCCACGGCCCTCGCGACGATCGAGGTGTACGAGGAGGAGGCGCTGCTCGAGCGCGCGACGCGCATGGGTGAGCGCATGAAGGTCCATCACGAGCAGCTGGCCGCGCGCCATCCGAGCGTCGGCGCGGTGCGCAGCATCGGCCTGTTCGGAATCGTCGAGCTCGTCCGGAACCGCGAGACGATGGAGCCGATGGCGCCGTTCAACGGGACGAGCGACGAGATGGCGGCCCTCGGCCGGCGGTTCCGGGAAGAGGGCCTCTACACGTTCGTCCGCTGGAACTCGTTCTTCACGAATCCGCCGCTGATCATCAGCGAGGAGGAGATGGCGGAGGGGTTCGCGATCATCGACCGCGCCCTCGAGATCACCGATGCCGCGGTCGCGTGATCGCGGCTGGCCCTGGCGGATCGGGATCTTCGTCGCCTTCGCAGCGCTGATCCTCGTCGTCTGGGAAGGCGTCAAGTTCGTCGGCGGCGACCCGTGGCGCTACTTCGGCTGGGAGTGGCATCCGCCGCTCGACATCCGCTACGCCTCGGA
The DNA here is from genome assembly GCA_964552085.1 of uncultured Steroidobacteraceae bacterium. Lineage (GTDB taxonomy): Bacteria > Chloroflexota > Limnocylindria > QHBO01 > QHBO01 > JACDBZ01. The sequence goes on along the minus strand of CAZKFP010000229.1, from coordinate 3,905 downwards.
TCTCAACCTGCCGCACGTCTGGGAGATCGTCGGCGCCCTGGCCGCCCCGGTCCAGCGCAATGCCGACTCGTCGCTCGGGCAGTTCCTCGTCGGTGCCGCGTTCCACACCTGGCGCGCGGCCGCAATCGGCTTCGTCGCGGGAGCCGTCATCGGCATCGGCCTGGCGGCGCTCTTCGTGCACTCGAGGCTGCTCGAGCGCTCGCTCGTGCCGTACGTGATCGCCAGCCAGACGATCCCGATCGTGGCGCTGGCGCCGATGATCGCCTTCGCGTTCGGACGTGATGTCGTGAGCGTCGTGATCATCGCCACGTACCTGACCTTCTTCCCGGTCACGATCGCCATGATCCGCGGCCTGCGCTCGCCCGACCCGCGGGCGCTGGAGCTGATGCGGTCGTATGCGGCGGGCCGATGGAGCGTCTTCTGGAAGCTCCGCATGCCCGCCTCGCTGCCGTACCTGTTCACGGCGCTCAAGATCAGCGCGACGGCCAGCATCGTGGGCGCCATCGTCGGCGAAGGGCCGGGCGGCATCCCGGACGGCCTCGGGCGGGCGATCATCAACTTCAACAACCAGTACATCAGCGGCCCGGAAAAGCTGTGGGCCACGATCGTTGCCTGCGCGGCGCTCGGCATCGCCTTCTTCTCCCTGATCCTCATGGCGGAGCGGTTCGCGCTCCGCGGACGAGGAGCCGTGCCCGATGCAGCCTGACGGAGGAGCGATGACCGACCCGAACGCCCCGGTGGTCCGGATCAGCGGCGTCGACAAGCAGTTCGGGGTCGAGGGACGGGGGGCCACGACCGCGCTGGCGGGGATCGATCTGACGATCGGCCGCGGGGAGTTCGTGAGCCTCATCGGCCCGTCCGGCTGCGGCAAGAGCACGCTCCTGCGCCTGATCGGGGACCTGACGGCACCGACCACCGGCAGCGTCGAGGTCAACGGCAAGACGGCGCACAGCGCGCGGCTGGGGCGGGAGTACGGCATCGTCTTCCAGGCGCCGGTCCTGTTCGAGTGGCGCAGCGTCGAGGAGAACGTGCGCCTGCCGCTGGAGCTCCTCGGGATGGACCGATCCGAGCGCGAGACACGGGCGCACGCCATGCTCGAGCTGGTCGAGCTCGGCGAGTTCACGCGCCACCACCCGTATCAGCTGTCGGGCGGGATGCAGCAGCGCGTGGCCATCGCCCGCGCGTTGGCTCTCGAGCCGTCGATCATGCTCATGGACGAGCCGTTCGGCGCGCTCGACGAGATGACCCGAGAGCGTATGAACTCCGAGGTCCTGCGCATCTGGCAGCGGACCGGCACGACGATCGTCTTCGTCACGCACTCGATCCCGGAAGCGGTCTTCCTCTCGACTCGGGTCGTCGTGATGAGCGCACGGCCCGGGCGCATCACCGAGCAGATCGAGGTCGACCTTCCCCACCCACGCAACGAGGAGACGCGGGAGGATCCGCGCTACTTCCACCTCGTGACGCAGGTGCGTGAGGCCCTGCGGGCCGACGGCGGGCCGGTCCGCGACGTGCCGCCGGCCTCGGAGGAGCGCGTCGTCGCCGAGGGCGGGATCGGATGACCGCCGCGTCGGTCGGCGTCCCGGCGCCGCCACGACCGGGCAGGGCCGCGCGCCTCGGAACCGGCGTCCGCCAGTACGGCCCGGCCATGCTCGTCGGGGTCGGCGGCATCGCGCTCTGGGAACTGCTCGTTCGCATCTCGAACGTCCAGAGCTTCATCCTGCCGGCACCATCGGCGATCGGCGCTGCGCTCGCCGAGAACTGGGGGTCGGGGCGCTGGCCGCTCTTCGAGTCGGCGCGCACGACCCTGCTCGAGGCGGTCGGCGGGCTCGTCATCGGCACGCTCGCCGGCCTGACGGTCGCCTTCGTCGTCGCGCGCTGGGCGAACGCCCGCGACGCGGTGCTTCCCTTCGCGATCGCTGCGAATGCGATCCCGATCATCGCCATCGCGCCGATCTTCAACAACTGGTTCGGCATCACGAACCCGGTCTCGAAGATGATGATCGCCGCCCTGCTCGTCTTCTTCCCGGTCATGATCAACGTGACGCGCGGCCTGACCCAGGTCGAGCCATCGGCCCTCGAGCTGATGCGGTCCTACGCCGCGTCCGAGTGGACCATCCTGCGCAAGGTGCGCATCCCGAACGCACTGCCCTTCTTCCTCACGGCGCTCAAGGTCGCGACGACCCTGAGCCTGATCGGCGCAATCGTGGGTGAGTACTTCGGAGGCTCGTCGGCCGTGCTCGGGCGGATCGTCGTGCAGTCCGCCTCGGCGCTGCGCTTCGACGTCACCTGGGCGGCGATCCTGCTCGGCGCGCTGACCGGCATCGCGTTCTATCTTGTCGTCGTCGCGCTCGAGCGCGTGCTCATCCCCTGGCACGCATCGGTTCGCGCTGACCATCCGGCCTGACCTCCGGCGACGAAACGGGGCCAAGTGTGGATAAACCCCTATCCGCGGGCCGCGGCCGTTCGTAGAATCCAGCATTGGAATTGGAAGCACCGACCATGAGGAGTCCGAGCGGATGAAGCGATCCAGAATCTGGTTGAGCGTTGCGGCGAGCGCAGTGCTCGTCCTCGCCGCCTGCGGCGCCCAGCCCGGCGGCGACGGGGACGACGGGGGCGAGGCCGACCCGGTCCAGCTCCAGCTGCAGTGGACCCCACAGGCGCAGTTCGCCGGCTATTTCGCCGCCGTCGAGCAGGGCTACTACGCAGACGAGGGGCTCGACGTCGAGATCCTTGACGGCGGCCCGGACGTCATCCCGCAGGCCGTCGGGTGCGCCGCGGATGGGCCTGCGTTCACGATCAGCTGGGTCCCGAAGGTCCTCGAGGCGCGCGAGCAGGACTGCGACCTCGTCGACATCGCCCAGGTCTTCCAGCGCTCGGGAACGCTGTCCGTGGCCTGGGCCGATTCGGGCATCACCTCGCCCGCCGACTACGGCGGTAAGCGCGTCGGAGTCTGGGACTTCGGCAACGAGTTCGAGGTGACCGCCGGGGCCCGCGCGGAGGGGCTCGAGGAGGGCACGGACTACACGAAGGTCATCCAGGCGTTCGACATGTCGGCGCTGCTCAACGACGAGGTCGATGTCGCGGAGGCGATGATCTACAACGAGTACGCCCAGGTCCTCGAGACCACCAACCCGGACACCGGGGAGCTGTACCAGCCCGAAGACCTCACCGTGATCGACTACAACGAGGTCGGCACGGCCATGCTCCAGGACGCGATCTTCGCCCGCGCCTCGTGGCTGGCGGAGGAGGGCAACGAGGACGTGGCCACGCGCTTCCTGCGCGCCAGCTTCCGTGGCTGGATCTACTGCCGCGAGAACCCGGACGACTGCGTCGAGTACACGACGAACGCGGGCTCGGCCCTGGGAGCCGGGCACCAGGCCTGGATGATGAACGAGATCAACCCGCTCATCTGGCCGTCACCCGGCGGCATCGGCGTCATGGATGCCGACCTGTGGCAGCAGACCGTCGACATCAGCGTGGAGTCGGGGATCATCTCCGAGCCTCCGCCGGATGGCGCCTACCGCACCGACCTCGCCGAGGCCGCGCTGGAGCACATCGAGGAGGATGCGACCGGCGATGGCTTCACGAAGGGATCGGTGGAGGTCACGCCGGGCGGCGAGTAGACCGAACGGATAGGCCGATATCGACAGGCCCTTCCCCGGTCCGCCGGGGAAGGGCCTCTTTCGTTCGCCTCCGGGTTGGCCGGGCCGACGCCCCGGCCTACTCGTCGCGCCGTTCGTCGTCGGGCGGCACCGACGGCTCGGGCTCGTCGACGATGCCGTCGTCATCCTCGATCCCGGCCGCCGGCCCGCCGGCGCCGACCCGGCGCTGCGCGCGCTGCTCGAGGCGTTCCACGCGGAGCAGGCCCAAAAAGCGCTCGAGGCCCCATTGCCGTGACGGGC
>CAZKFP010000228.1:0-3627 GCA_964552085.1 uncultured Steroidobacteraceae bacterium | reverse complement strand
GATCGGCATGGACGACACCGATCCGAACCAGCCGGTGTTGTTGACCGTGAAGGTCCCGCCCTGGAGCTCGTCCAGCCGGAGCTTGCCGGCGTGGGCCCGGCTCGAGATGTCCCGAATCCGCGCGTTCACGCCGCTGATGCTCAGCTGGTCGGCGTTCGCGATGACCGGCACGATCAGGCCGTTGTCGACCGCCACCGCGATCCCGATGTTCATCGCCTGCTTGAGGATGATCTTGTCATCGGCGAACTGGCTGTTGAGCGTCGGGTGCTTGCGGAGCGTGTCGGTCACGACCTTGATGAGCACGGCCACGTAGCTGAGCGACGCGCCCTCGCGCGCCTTGAAGGCCATGTTGTTCGCCTCGCGCCACTTGACGACGCTGGTCATGTCGACCTCGACGACCGTGTAGGCGTGCGGCACGGTCTGCTTGACCTGGGTCATCTTCTTCGCGATTGCCTTGCGCATCTGCGTGAGCACGACCTCGGTGTCGCCTCCCACGGGAGCCGGGACCGATGCCGGCGCCGCGCCTGCCGGCTTCGGCTGCTCCGCCGCCTCAGCCTTCGGCTCCGCGGCCGGCGGTGCCGCTGACTCGGCCCCCGCCGCGGGCTCCTTGCCCGCTGGCGCGGCAGCCGCCTGCGACCCCTTCTCGATGTAGGCCAGCACGTCCTCGCGGGTCACGCGTCCGCCCGCACCGCTGCCGCTCAGCTGGGAGATGTCGATCTCGTTCTCGCGAACGAGGCGACGGACGGCGGGTGTCATGCGCGCGGCGCCGTCACCACCGGAGGCTGTGGGCTCCGGCTCCTTCGCCGGCTCGGCGGCCGCGGGCTCAGCCGTCGCGTCCGGCGTCGCCGGCTCCGCCGCGGCGGCTGGCGTCTGCTCCTGCTGCTCGGTGGCCTGCGCGCCGGCATCGGCCGTGGCCTCCGGCTGCGCGGGCTCGGCCTCATCGGCCGTGGCCTCCGGCTGCGCGGGCTCGGCCTCATCGGCCGCCTTCTCCGCGGGCTCGGCCTCATCGGCTGCCGGCGCCGCTTCGGCGGCCGGGGCCGGTGCCTCCTCGGTCGCCGCGCCGGCGCCATCGGCGTCGATCTCGGCAACCGGCGTGCCGACCGCGACGGTCTCGCCGTCGGGAACGAGGATCTTCGTGACGGTGCCGGCGATCTCCGCGGGCACCTCAGCGTTCACCTTGTCTGTGACGACCTCGAAGAGCGGGTCGTACTGCTCGACGGTGTCGCCCTCGGCGACGAGCCAGCGCTCGATCGTGCCTTCGGTGACCGACTCGCCCAGCTGGGGCATCTTGATCGTGGTTGCCATGTGTTCGTCTATCCCTCGGCCGTGCGTCGGTAGATGGTCGCAGATTTCACGGATCAGTAGGCGGCGAGCGTTCTGGCCGCCTCGACGATGCGCGCCGGACCGATCATGAACCAGTCCTCCAGGGAGTGGTGGTATGGCACGCCGGGAACCTCGGGACCGGCCAGCCGGGTGACCGGACCGTCGAGATGCTCGAAGGCACGCTCGCCGATCTCGGCGGCGATTTCCCCCCCGAATCCGCCGAAGCGGTTCGCCTCGTGGACGACGAGGGCCTTGCCGGTCTTCGCGACCGAGGCGAGGATCGTGTCGAGGTCGAGCGGGCGCAGGGTCCGAAGGTCGACGACCTCGGCCTCGACGCCGTCCTCGCGGGCGAGCGTCTCCGCCGCCTCGAGCGCGCAGGTGCGCTGGAAGCCGTAGCAGAAGATCGACAGGTCCTTCCCTTCGCGGGCGACCGAGGCCTTGCCGATCGGCACGACCGTGTCGCCGTCGGGCACCTCGGCTTTGAAGAGCCGGTACGTCTTCTTGTGCTCGAAGAACATGACCGGGTCGGGGTCGCGGATCGACGCCTTGAGCAGGCCCTTGGCATCGGCCGGGGTCCCGGGCGCGACGACCTTCAGCCCGACGGTGGACGTGAAGTAGCCCTCGTTCGACTGGCTGTGGTAGAGCGCCCCGTGGACGCCACCGCCGTACGGCATGCGGATGACCATCGGCGCGCTGAACGCGCCGTTCGATCGGTAGTGGATCCGGCTGATCTCGGAGACGATCTGGTTGAAGCCGGGATAGACGAAGTCGGCGAACTGCATCTCGGCGATCGGGCGCAGGCCGTAGACGGCGGCGCCCATCGCCGCGCCGGCGATCATGCCCTCGGTGAGCGGCGTGTCGAGCACGCGCTTGTCGCCGTACTTCGCCCACAGGCCCTCGGTCGCCCCGAAGACGCCGCCCTTGCGGCCGACGTCCTCGCCGAGGACCATGACGCGCTCGTCGCGCTCCATCTCCTCGTCCATCGCGGAGCGGATCGCCTCGAGGATGTTCAGCTCTGCCATCTCAGTGGCCCTCGCCGCTCATCGGGGCGAGCGGCGTGGCGGTACCGCCGCCCGGGATCGGCTCCGCGTAGACCCGCTCGTGCGCATCGTCGACCGTCGGCTCGGGCCGCGCCTCGGCGCGCTTCGAGGCCTCGTTCACCTCGGCCTTCATCTCGGCCTGCAGGGCCTCCTCGCGCTCGTCGGTCAGGATGCCGGCCGAGCGCAGCTGGTTGGCGAACATCGGGATCGGGTCGCGTTCCTTGAGCGCCTCGACCTCGGCGGCGTCGCGGTAGCGCCGCTGGTCGTCGTCGGAAGAGTGGCTCGTGAGGCGGACGACCTTCGCCTCGATCAGGGTCGGGCCGTCGCCGCGCACGGCGCGCTCGTGCGCCTCCCTGGCGACGGCGTAGCAGGCGAGCACGTCGCCGCCGTCGACCTCGACGCCCGGCATCCCGTAGCCGGCCGCGCGCGCTGCCACCGATCCGCCCGCCACCTGGCGGTCGAGCGGGACGCTGATCGCGTAGCCGTTGTTCTCGCACACGAAGATGACCGGCAGCTTGTGGACGCCGGCGAAGTTCATCGCTTCGTGAATCTCGCCCTGGTTCGCGGTCCCCTCGCCGAACTGGGTCATCGTCACGACGTCGTCGCCGCGGACCCAGGCGCCCATGGCGATCCCGACCGCGTGCAGGACCTGCGTGCCGACCGGGCTCGAGAGGCTGACGATGTTGTACGGGGCGCCGCCGTAGTGGCCCGGCATCTGGCGGCCGCCCGAGCTGACGTCGTCGCCCTTGGCGAGATGGGCCGTGATGATGTCCTCGGCGCTCATGCCGAACGTCATCGCCGACGCGATGGACCGATAGTACGGCGCCATCCAGTCCTTACCCTTGCGCATCGGCCAGGCGGTCGCGACCTGCGCGCCCTCGTGTCCCTGGCCGCTGATGATGAAGGCGATCTTCCCGGCGCGCTGCATGAGCCACATCCGCTCGTCGACCGCGCGGGCGAGGAGCATGGAGCGGTACATGCCGAGCACGTCGTCGTCGCTCAGGCCGAGCTCGTCGTGCCGGAGTTTCGTGTCGGTGCCGGTCATCGTTCGGCTTCCCTCCTCAGGTGTGCATCGGCGCGCCGTCGACCCCGAGTGCGGCCTCCGGGTGCCCTTCGGGCAGGTTCGGGTGGGCGTGGACGGTCATCGCGATCTCGGCGGCCGTGCCCTCGACGACCTGCGCGAACGTCGGCTCGGCGATGAGGTCGCCGGCATGCGGTCCGATGATGTGCGTGCCGAGCAGGAGGCCGGTCTCCGCATCGGCGA
>CAZKFP010000227.1:0-8463 GCA_964552085.1 uncultured Steroidobacteraceae bacterium | reverse complement strand
GCGAGCGGGGGAGGAGCTCTGGCTCATCGGCGATCCCGCCGACGACCCCGCCGCGTTGAGCGCTTCGGAGCTGGCCTGGCGACGTGGCCTGCGAGGCGGAACCCCGACGCTCGACCTCGCCGCGGCGTCGCGCGTCGTTCGAATCCTGCCGCGCCTGGCTGCCGAGCGGGTGATCGCCGCGGCGCACGATGCCTCGGTCGGTGGCGTCGCCGTGGCCCTCGCGCGCATGGCGATCGCGGCGGGGACCGGCGCGGAGCTGGCGTTGCCCGCCGAGTGGCCGACGGCAGCGCTCTTCGGAGAGCGGCCCGGACGCGTCGTCGTGGCGCTTGATCCGGCGCAGGCGCCGCGCCTTCGCGCGGCGCTCGACGATGCGGGGATCCTGGGCCGTCGGATCGGCGTTGCGGGCGGACCGGCCCTGCGCATCGGGCTGCCGCAGGCGGCGATCGACGTCGAGGTCGTGGTCCTGGAAGCAGCGTGGAGGACCGACTTCGGGCTCGGCTAGGTTCGGCCCGAGCGAGCCTCCGCGGCGGCGGTGTCCCCCCTCGTTGTGGGCGGCCGGCGCCGGCGCCGGCCGCGCCGATCGGCCTCCGAGCGCACCTCGATGGCAGTGACGATCGGATCCTCGCCGAGGCGCATCCGCGCTCGGCGCAGGGTTCGGCGCTCGAGCGCCGATTCGCCCATCTCTCCCCTGCGGGATGCGCGAAGCCCGCCGGCGGCGAGGAGGATGACGGCTCCGACCAGGGAGGCGAACGCGACGCCGGCGAGGACGAGCACAAGGGTCCTGCGTGTCGGGGGGTCGATGAGCGCGTCGAGCGGTACCACCTCCGGCTGATCCGTCGCGGACTCGAAGCGAACGCCGCTTGCCGAAGATGCGAGAGACGGCGCTCCAAGGAGCGCCGCGATGAGCAGGACGGCCAGCGTGCCCCTCGCCGCCATCAGCCGGACGCCTCACCGAGGCTGGGACGCCTTCGCCCGGCCGGGTCGCGACCGCCGAAGCGCGGGTGGTCGGGCGGGCCGGCGTGGATGTGCGGCAGGCCGTCGCGCGCCCGTTCGTGGAGGCGGTACACCTCCTCCAGCCCGTCGGAGGGCGCCTCCTCGCCGTAGATCGCGCAGAAGACGTCCACGACCGCGGGGTCGAACTGCGTGCCGGCGTGCGCACGCAGCTCCGTCAGGGCATCGGCGTGGCTCAGTGCCGAGCTGTACGGGCGGTCGTGGACCATGGCGTGGTAGGCGTCGGCGACGGCGACGATGCGTGCCCCGATTGGGATCTCCGATGCGCGCAGGCCGTGCGGATAGCCGCCGCCGTTGTAGCGCTCGTGGTGATGGAGCACGACCGGGATCGCGTCGCGCAGGCTCGACGCGTGCTCGAGGATGACCTGGCCGATGCGCGGGTGCTGGCCGATCGTCTGCCACTCCTCGTCCGACAGCGTCGACGGCTTGTCGAGGATCTCCTCGGGGATGGCGATTTTTCCGAGGTCGTGGAGGAGCGAGGCGATCCGGACGCGCTCGATCTCCTCGGGTGGCAGCCCCATCTCGCGGCCGATGCCGGTCGCGAGCGCGGCGATCATGTCCGAAGGTCGACCGCGATGGTGCGGCTGCGGCGCCAGCACCGAGGCCAGGGCCTGGGTGGCGGTATCGCTCGCCCAGCGGCCGATGGCGTGGGCCTGCGCCCGGTGCTCGGAGGAGATCGGCGCGCGACGCACCGTCGCCTCCTCGTCAAGCTCGCGGAACAGGTACGTGCGGTTGCGGCCGAGCGCCTTCGCCGCGTACATGGCGGCATCGGCGCGGTCGACGAGCGTGTCGATCTGGAGCTGTGAGCCGCGCCCACCCGAGATGCCGATGCTGATCGTGGCCTTCACGCTCTGGTGCCCGGCGATCTCCAGTGGCGCCTGCATGACGAGCGTCCGGAGGCTCTCGGCCAAGGTGACCGCCTCCTCGGGCGTCGTCTCGGGCAGGATGAGCATGAACTCCTCGCCGCCGTACCGGCCGACGGTGTCGCTCCCGCGGATCGAGCTCGCCACGAGGCCGGCAACCTGGCGCAGCACCGCGTCACCCGAGTTGTGGCCGTACGTGTCGTTGATCGGCTTGAATCGGTCGATGTCGATGAACGCGACGCTGAGCGGCTTCTCGTGGCGGCCTGAGCGCTGGACCTCGGACGCGAGGACCGTGAGCAGCGTCTCGCGGTTCGGCACCCCGGTCAGGCGATCGTGCGTCGCGCGCGCCTCGGTCTGGAAGAAGGCGCCGGCCGCCTCGTTGAAGGCCCGTGCCAGGCGCCGCTCCGCCGGGATGCCGGCGACGCGCAGCTGGACCGGCTCGTCTGACTCGAGAGTCCGCTCGAGGTTTCCGGCGATCCGGCCGAGGCGCCAGCCGATGTAGCTCCAGCCGAAGAGCGCCATCGTCGTCATCCCGGCCACCATCGCCACGCTGAGGACGGCGACGAGAACGGGCCGATACTCGGGATCGACGTTCACGGCTACGCCGAGGGCGACGGTCACGAGCACAGCGACGGCGAGAGGGGCGAGGAACCCGAGGGCTCGAACGAAGCTGAGCATCACTGCAGAGAATGGCGCTCAGGGTCCCAGTCCGCCATGGCTCGATCGTCCATCCGCCCGCATCGCCAGCCTCGCCGCTGGCGCAGAAATGCCGGTGGTGCGGTTCGCTGCAGTACCGCCTCGGTACCTTCGGCCGCGGATGCGCGGCGCGATGCGCGGCGGGGCGCTGGCGGTGGCTATGATGGCCACGTGCCCGGTCAGCACCGATCCGCGTGATCCGTCCCGTGCGTGCGCCAATCGGCATCCCGCACCGGACAACTGGCGACGCGTTACCCATCTACGAGCCGCATGGCCCGCGCGAGGAGTGCGGCGTCGTCGGCGTCTGGTCGCCGGGTGCGCCCGTGGCTCGGCTCGCGTACACCGGGCTCCACGCGCTCCAGCATCGCGGGCAGGAGTCGGCGGGCATCGCCGTCAGCGACGGCGCGCGCCTCGCGCTCCACAAGCGGCTCGGGCTGGTGAGCGTGGTCTTCGACGAGGAGACGCTCGGGCGCCTCGAGGGAGGCGACGATCCCGTTCGACGGCCGCATGCCGCAATCGGTCATACGCGGTACAGCACGACCGGTTCGAACACCCTCCCGAACGTCCAGCCCGTGTACGCGCAGACCGATCGCGGCGAGCTCATGCTCGGGCACAACGGCAATCTGACGAACGCGCGCTGGCTGCGTGACGAGCTCACCGAGCAGGGCGTCGAGTTCGCCTCCGCCTCCGACACGGAGGTCCTTGCCAAGCTCGTCGCCCACGCCCCGGGGCGGTCGTGGGCGCAGCGCGTGGATCACGCCTTCCACCGGGCGACCGGTGCGTACACCTTCACGATGCTCACCGCCGACGCGCTCGTCGTCGCGCGCGATCCGGTCGGCTTCCGGCCGCTCGCCCTCGGGCGCCTGCCTGACGGCGGTTGGGCGGTCGCGAGCGAGAGCTCCGCGCTCGACGCGATGGGCGCGCAGTTCCTGCGCGACGTCGAGGCCGGGGAGGTCCTCACGATCACCGACGCGGGCGTCGACTCGTACCGGTCCAGCCGCGCGACACCCGATCGCGAGCGCCTGTGCGTCTTCGAGTACGTCTACCTTGCCCGGCCTGACAGCGTCATCGACGGCCGGCTGCTGTACGAGGCGCGCCTCGAGATGGGCCGGGTCCTCGCGCGCGAGCATCCCGCCGAGGCGGACCTCGTGATCGCAGTCCCCGACTCCGCCATCCCCGCCGCGATCGGCTACGCGGAGGAGATCGGCCTCCCGTACCGCGAGGGGCTCATCAAGTCGCGCTACGTCGGGCGCACGTTCATCCAGCCGGCCCAGGCCGGTCGCGAGGAGTCGGTGCGCCTCAAGTTCAACCCGCTGCCCGAGCTGCTGCGCGGCCGGCGCGTCGTCGTCGTGGACGACTCGATCGTGCGCGGCACGACGACCGGGCCGATCGTCGCGATGCTGCGGCGCGCCGGCGCCGCGGAGGTGCATGTCCGCATCCACTCACCCGAGATGCGTCATCCGTGCTACATGGGCGTCGACACCGGGCGCCGCGACGAGCTGATCGCCGCGACGCACAGCACCGACGAGATTCGCCGCGCGATTGACGCCGACACGCTCGGCTTCCTCTCGAAGCAGGGCCTGTTCGACGCGGTCGGTGGCCGCCGCGAGGCACGCTGCACGGCCTGCTTCGACGGCGTCTATCCGACCGACGTCCCGCTCGAGCTCGACAAGCTCGCGCTCGAGCGCCGTTGACCGTGGCGCGCACGTACCGCGAGGCGGGCGTCGACGTCGAGGAGGCCGAGCGTGCCGTCGAGCGCATCGCGCGCGCCGCCGCGGCGACGACGACCCCCGCCGTCCTCGGCGGCGTCGGCGGCTTCGGGGCGCTCTTCCGCTTCGACACGTCGACCCATCCCGACCCGATCCTCGTCAGCAGTACCGACGGCGTCGGCACGAAGCTCAAGGTGGCGCTGTCGCTCGGGCGCCACGACACGATCGGCGTCGACCTCGTCAACGCCTGCCTCAACGACATCGCCGTCACCGGCGCGGACCCGCTCTTCTTCCTCGACTACCTCGCCATGGGGAACCTGCGAGCCGACGTCGTCGAGGCGATCGTCGGCGGCGTGGCGGCCGGCTGCGCCGCGGCCGGCATCCCGCTCATCGGCGGCGAGACGGCCGAGATGCCGGACCTCTATCGCGCGGAGGACTACGACCTCGCCGGCTTCGCGGTCGGTGTCGTGGCGCGCGCGGACCTCGTCGATGGATCGACCGTTGCCGCCGGGGACGCGCTCCTCGGCCTGCCGTCGTCCGGGCTGCACACGAACGGCTACAGCCTGGCTCGCCGGGTGCTGCCCGAGGCGATCTGGCGAGAGCCGATGAAGGGTGGGGGCGGCACGATCGGCGAGACGCTCCTCGAGCCGCATCGGTCCTACGTCGACGAGATCCGGATCCTGCGCCGCGCGCTGCGCGAGCGGGGCGGCGACATCCGCGCGCTCGCGCACGTCACCGGCGGGGGCTGGGTGGGCAACATCCCGCGCACCCTGCCGCCCGGGCTCGGCGTCGAGGTCGAGACCGGCACGTGGCCGGTGCCGGCGATCTTCACACTCATTCAGCACCGCGGCGACATCGCCGACGAGGAGATGGTCCGGACCTTCAACGTCGGAATCGGCCTGACCGCAGTCGTCGAGGCGGACGCCGTCGAAACGGCGCTTGCGGCGCTGCCAGACGCCTGCCGCATCGGCGTCGTCGTCGCCGTCGACGAGGGCGAGCCCCGCGTCCGCTTCGCATGAGGCTCGGGGTCCTCGTCTCCGGACGGGGATCGAACCTCGAGGCGCTCCTGCGAGCTGGGCTGCCGGCCGTCATCGTCATCAGCAACCGGCCCGGGGTCCGCGCGCTCGAGGTGGCCGCCGATCACGGCATCCCGACGCGTGTCCTGCGCCGGCCCGACTTCGCCGACGCGTCGGCACGGGATGCCGCGATGGGCGCAGTCCTGGCCGACAGCGGCGTCGAGCTGGCCGTCCTGGCCGGGTACGACCAGCTCCTTCGGCCGGCCTTTTTCGCCGCCTTCCGTGGCCGGACGATCAACATCCATCCCAGCCTGCTCCCGGCGCACGGCGGGGCCGGGATGATCGGCATGGCGGTCCATCGGTCCGTGCTCGCGGCGGGGGCGGTTGAGACGGGAGTGACGATCCACGAGGTGACCGCCGAGCTCGACGCCGGACCGATCCTCGCCCAGGAGCGCGTGCCGGTGCTGGAGGGCGACGACGCGGAGTCGCTCGCCGCCCGCGTCCTGGCCGTCGAGCACCGCCTGCTCGTGCGGACGCTGAAGGAGCTCTCGACTCCCGTCTAGCCCCCGGACCGGCGAAGGGCTCCGAGGCACGGGGCGTGCTAGCATTTGCTGACGCGCCTCCGCGGCGCATCCCCGCAGAGAGGCCGACACAGCTCGATGGAAGCGATTCTTGAACCGATCGGCGAGTTCTGGGAAGGATTCCTGAGCAACCCGATCGTCCAGCTGGCCAGCCAGCTGATCGTGATCTACGTCGTGCTCCTGTGGCTCGGGACGGCGTACTGGGCCTTCCGCGACATGCAGGCGCGCACCGAGAACCCGATCCTGCCGTACTTCGCCGCGGCGCTCATCATCTTCTTCACGCCACTGCTCTTCCTGTTCGCGGTCGTGCTCTACCTCATCGTTCGCCCGCGGGAAACGTTGGCCGAGGTCTACGAGCGTTCCCTGGCCGAGGAGAGCCTCCTGGCCGAGGTCGAGAAGAACGAGCTCTGCCCGGTCTGCCGCGACCGTGTCGACTCCGAGTGGCTCGTCTGCCCGAACTGTCGCACGCGGCTCCACCGAGTCTGCCCGTCGTGCAACCGCCTCGCCGATCCGACGTGGCCGCTCTGCGCCTTCTGCGGCCATGACTTCGATCACGGCTCGTCCCGCGCGCCGTCGCGATCCCGCTCGCCCAGGTCCGATCGGGTCGACGCGGACGAGGAGCCGGCCGCGGCGTCCGGGGACGCGACCGCCGAGCACGCTCGTCTGCGCGGCGCGACGAACACCTGACGCCGTCTCCGCCCGCCGTGGACCCTGACGGGCTCCCGCCCGCTTCGCTGCCCTCCGGCCCACATCCGACGATCGGTCGCCACAGCGTTCGGATGCCCCGCTGGCCGGGGCCGCTGTTCATCGTCGGTGGCGCGCTCCTGGCCATCGGCGCCCTGGCGGCCGGGTCGCTCGTCCTTGGCGGCCAGCTCGAGATGGATCGCACGACCCTTGGACTGCTCGCGCTCGCCGGCGTCGTCCTCTTCGTCGTCGGGCTCGTGTACAGCGCCATCCGGCAGATCCGCGTTCGGCGCTTCCTGCCGCCGGAGCGATATCGCGGCCCCTCGGTCCTCATCCTGCTCGCGCTTGTGCTCGTCGTCGCGTCGGTCGCGAACGTGCCGTTCGGGGATGACGCGCTTGCGCTGGTTGACGGCGACGGCCAGCTGACCCTGGCCGGGGCCATCGTCATCCTCGTCTCGATTCAAATGGCGCTCCTGCTCGTGGCGTGGCTCTTCGTCCATCGGCCCCGCGCGCTCGCCGGTCTGCCGCCGCTCGTCGGTCGCGACCCGGGCGGCGCGCTGCGCTCCGGCGTCGGCTGGGGTCTTCTCGCCTGGCTCGGCGCGAAGATCGTGATCGCGGCCGTGGCCTGGGTCCTCGAGCGGGTCGGCCTGCCGCCCGAGCCGCAGACCGCCGAGCGCGCCATCGCGATGCTCGACCCGGTCCTCGTCGTGCTCGCGCTCGTCATCCTCACCCCGATCGCGGAGGAGGTCTTCTTCCGCGGCGTCGTCTTCAACGCATGGCTGCGGGAGGGTGGCCGTCTGTGGGCGTATGTCGGCTCATCGGCCCTCTTCGCGGTCATCCACCTGTCGCTCGTCTCGCTCCTGCCGATCTTCCTGCTCGGCCTCGCCCTGGCCTGGATCTACCGGCGCACGGGGAGCCTGCTGGCGCCGATCGCGATGCACGCGACGGTCAACGGCATCTCGGTCGCGCTCGCGCTGCTCGTCCGCTACGACATCGTTCGGCTTCCGGTCTGACCCCGCGGTAAGTCGCGCGTAAGCCGCCGGTCATCGGCGCTCCGGTATCGTTCCGACACGATGACGACGCAGCCCCTGGATCTCGATCAGCCGCCTCGGCCGGCACGCATCGCGCGAGGAGCGGGGCGGGTCGATCCGGCCGGCGAGCGGCTCGAGCGGCTCGGCGCGGATGCCTGCGAGGACGTCGAGCTCCTCCTGCTCGTTCTCGGCGGCGGCTCGGCCGCGGGGCGGACGGCGAGGCGCCTGCTCGACCGCTTCGGGTCGCTGGCACAGGTTGTCCGAGCCCATCCGGCCGAGCTTCGCGTCGCCGGGCTCGGGCCGAGCGTCGTGCTGCGCCTGGCGGCCGCCGCCGAGCTGGGCGTGCGGGTGGCCCGGCGGCCGGTCGACGACCCGTGGCTCATCCGAACGCCGGCCGACGTGGCCGAGCCGCTCGTCGACGCGATGGGCGCGCTGGAGCGCGAGGAGCTTCGGGTCTTCCTGCTCGACACGAAGAACGTCGTCACCGCCGAGCGGACGGTCTATCGGGGGAACCTCGCCGGATCTTCGGTGCGCGTCGGCGAGGTGTATCGCGACGCCGTTCGGGCCTGCGCGGCGGCGATCATCGTTGCCCACAACCATCCGAGCGGCGACCCCTCGCCGTCGGGCGAGGACCTGCGGATCACGGCCGAGCTCGCCGAGGCCGGTCGCCTGCTCGACATCGAGCTGCTCGACCACGTCGTCATCGGCCGGGGCCGATGGACGAGCCTTCGCGCGCTCGGCGCGCTCGGTCAGCCGCCGACGATGCGATAGATCGTCCCGGCGTTGAGGTCGGCGAGGTACAGCTCGCCGTCGGGGCCTTCGCCGAACGCGCTGATCGCGGCGCCGGTCTCGAGCAGGACCCTCGGGACCGT
>CAZKFP010000226.1:0-3114 GCA_964552085.1 uncultured Steroidobacteraceae bacterium | reverse complement strand
GCGACGAGGGTGTCGTACAGGCAGCGGATCCACAGCTCGGCGCTGAAGCGGAAGTCGGACGGCTCGCCGTCGAGCTCGAGGGACATGACCCGCTCGAGCTGCTCCGGACTGAGCATCTCGGTCCACACGGCGCCCTGCGTGATCCGCGCCTGATCGAGGTTGTCGATGAGCTTCGCGTGGTTGACGCTGATCTCCTCGGGCGCCACGACCCGCTCGAAGCCATACTCGGGGATCGGGTGCGAGCCCTTGACCCGCAGCCATCGGTCCTCGTAGTGACCGGCGAGGCGGAAGAGCGTGCCGACGACCTGTCGGAACATCGGCCCGAGGTCGCTGGCCGGGTCCTTCGCGTCGTGAATCTTCGCGCCCAGGCGCGCCTGGCACACGGCGAAGCCCTCGTTGATCGCGGAATGCGTCATCCAGATGTCGATGCCGAAGCGCGCGGTCAGCTCGTCGAACGTTTCCAGCTCGAGGTAGCGGTTGACGAGGTCGCCGGAGACGCCGAAGTCGCCGCCGATCGGCTGACGGATCCGCGTGCCGTAGAGCGCTCGCGTCAACGGGTAGCTGATGTTGTTCGTGATCGTGCCGTCGTACTTGTAGCGCGCGTACATCGGCGCCACGAAGTCGTACCCGCCCTTGAGGATCGGCCCCGCCAGCAGCTCGACCCACTCCGGCACGATCGAGCGCAGGTCGGAGTCGACCATGACCATGGCCTTGACCTTGAGCTCGCGCGCGACCTCGAACAGCGCGCGGACCGCGGTTCCCTTTCCGCTCGTGCCCTGGTACGTGAGGCTGATGCGCTGGAGCTTGTGCTTCGGGCTGACGAGGATCACCTTCTCGAGGTAGTCCGGGCTCTCCGTGCTGACCGCCACGCGCGGCGTGTCGTCGGGCGAGCCGCCGTCGCTGTTGACCATGATCGGCTTCAGCTCGGGGAAGTACTGGACCATCCCAGCCGTCGTCGCGCGGACGACGTAGCCGATCGTCTCGGCGTTGCCGAAGGACGGGATGCCCACCATGAGGTCGGCATTGCCGACGCGCCTGACCTCTGCCAGACCATCGGCATCGAGCGCCGAGGGGATGCCGGCGGCGGGATGGGACGTCAGGACGAGCCTCCTCGGACGTGATTCGGCGGGTGAGAGCTCGGGAATCTCGATGGTAGCACGCGGCCCCCGCCGGCGGGCCCGGTCGCTAGTCGCGGATGCGGCGGACTCGGTCCCGGGTGCCGACGAGGCGGCCGACGAGCCCGCGCGGCGCGTCGACCCGCAGCGAGAGCTTGAGCCAGTCGTCGTTCCGCTCGCCCGGCAGATAGCGCGAGTTCATGTGCTTGGCCATGTAGTGGGTGAACCCGTTCGCACGCCAGCCGATGAGCCAGCCGCCGAGCGGATGCTTCACGACCGGGCTGAGCCGGACCTGGACCCGCTCGTCGATGACCGACTCGAGGAGCCGGCGCCGCTCCTGGAACGGGACGTCGTGCAGCGGCTCGCCGTCGAGCTCGACGAGATCGACGGCGACGAAGGCACGGCGGCGCTCCACGGCGACCGGGTCGGGAAGCACGGCAGCCAGGCCCTCCTGTGCGATCGTGTCGGCCCACGTGCGGGCCAGGCTGCCATCGCCGACGAAGGGTTGGGCGGTCCACACGCCGTCGACGACCGCCTGCCCCGCCATGACGGCGGCGCGGAGCAGCTCGGCCACCTCCTCGTACTCAGCGGGAGCCCGCTGGCCGACCTCGTCGGTGAGGGTGACATCGCCGTGGTCGATGCGCGCCATGAGCCGATCGCCCGGCCAGAGCGGCTCGAAGAGCCAATCGACGCTGAGGACCTCGGCGTTCGCTGCGGTCGCGCGCTGCGGAAAGACCGGATCGACCATCTGTACAGCGTACCGCCCGGAGGGCGGATCGGTTCAACCCTGGTCGTAGAGGTCGAGGCGGCCCTCCTCGACCGTGGCGCCGACCTCGGACCGAATGGCCTCCCACGCGTCGAGGTCCCACTCGCCGACGAACGTGATCGCGGTCCCCTCCTTGCCCGCGCGTCCGGTGCGCCCGATCCGGTGGACGTACGTGTCGGCGTCCTCGGGGATGTCGTACGAGACGACGTACGGCAGGTCGGTGATGTCGAGGCCGCGGCTGGCGACGTTCGTGGCGATGAGGAACTGGATCTTCCCGTCCTTGAAGGCGGCCAGCGTCCGGTCCCGCTCGCGCTGGGAGAGGCCGCCGTGCAGGCCCGCCACGTTCTTGCCGCGCCGCCCGAGGGTGGCGGCCAGCCGGTCTACGCCGATCTGCGTGTGGCGAAACACGAGCAGCCGGTCAAAGCCGAACTGGTCGGTCAGCTCGATGAGCGCCTTGACCTTGTCCTGCTCCGCGACGAAGTACACGAGCTGCCGGACCGTCTCGACCGTCTTGAGGTCGGGGCGCACGGTGATGTGGGCAGGATCGTGCTTCATGAACCGGTCGCAGATGCGCAGGATCGCGTACGGCATCGTGGCGCTGAAGAGCGCGGTCTGGCGCTGACGCGGACAGCGCGACAGGATCGTCTCGACGTCGACGATGAAACCCATGTCGAGCATCCGGTCCGCCTCGTCGAGGATGACCGTGTGGACCCGGTCGAGGACGAGCTCGCGCCGGCGGATGAGGTCGAGCACGCGACCCGGCGTACCGACGACGACCTGCGCCCCGCGCTTGAGGCCCTCGACCTGGCGGTCCATCGACGAGCCGCCATAGATCGCGACCGTGGCCACGCCGCGGAACTGGCCGATGCGCCCGATCTCATCGGTGACCTGGACGCACAGCTCGCGCGTCGGAGTCAGGATCAGGGCCTGGACGTGGTTGCTGGAGGGCTCGATCTTCTCGATGATCGGGATGCCGAACGCGGCGGTCTTGCCGGTGCCCGTCTGAGCCTGGCCGATGAGGTCCTCGCCGCGGCGGAGCGGCGGAATGGCTCGGGCCTGCACCTCGGTCGGGGTGACGAATCCCATCCGCTCGAGCGCGCGCGCGATCGTGGCGGGAACCTCGATGTCGCCGAATCGATAGCCCGCCGCCGCGGCCATGATGGCCGCCTCGAACTCCGACGGCGCCTCGTCGTGCGCCCCAGCGGTCGCCTCGGAGGCGGGTGGGTCGGCACG
>CAZKFP010000225.1:0-4924 GCA_964552085.1 uncultured Steroidobacteraceae bacterium | reverse complement strand
GCCGAGGCCGAGGCTGCCGAGCGGATCCTGGCCGGCAGCAAGGGTGGCGTGCGACCGGTCTTCTCGCCGACCATCGACGCGGTGGTGCGAGAGTCGCCGTGCGACATCGCCGTCGTCAAGCAGCGCGGCATCGACAAGGTGGAATCGATCCTCGTCCCGGTCCGTGGCGGGCCGCACGCCGAGCTCGCCATGCGGATCAGCCGCGACCTCGCGAAGCGCTTCGGGGCGAAGATGGTTGTCCTGCACGTCGTCCCGAAGGGCGTCGGGGAGCGCGCGGTCGAGCGTGAGCAGGCGGCCGTCGACGCGTTCGTTCGCGAGCACGCGCGCACGCGGCGCGCGACCGGCATCATCCGCGAGGCGACGAGCGTGCGGCAGGCCATCATCAAGGAGGCGGCCAACCACGACCTCGTCGTCATGGGAGCGTCGGCCCACCCAACGAACGCCAGCCCGGACGGCCGCTTCCTGTTCGGCACCCTCGCCGAATCGGTCGCCTCGAAGGCGAAGCCGACCGTCATCGTCGTCAAGACAAAGCAGTCGGTCGGTCTCGCCACGTTCGAGGAGCTCCGCGCCAGCGAGGGCACGCTCGCCCACGCAGATGCCCTCGTCGAGCGGACCCGATCGCTGCCGGTCGTCGTCGACAAGTGGTTCGCCGAGAACACGTTCCACGCCCACGAGTTCGCCGACATCCGGAAGCTCGTCGCGCTCAAGGAGCGGCACGAGCTCACGATCAGCGTCGGGCTGCCGGCGCTGAATGAGGAGAAGACGATCGGCACGGTCATCAAGCGCGTGAAGGGCGCGCTCATGGACCGCGTCCCGCTCATCGACCAGATCGTCGTGATCGACTCGAACAGCGAGGACAGGACGGTCGAGATCGCCGCCGAGCTGGGCGTGCCCGTCCACCGGCATCCGGAGATCCTGCCGGAGCTCGGGACGCACGTCGGCAAGGGCGAGGCGCTGTGGAAGAGCCTTCACGTGCTCGACGGGGACATCGTGGCCTGGATCGACACCGACATCAGCAACATCCAGCCGCGCTTCGTGTTCGGCCTGCTCGGTCCGCTCCTGGCCGAGCCGCAGCTGCAGTACGTGAAGGGCTTCTACCAGCGACCGATCCGCTCCGGCGCCGGGCTGCAGGCCGAGGGCGGCGGCCGCGTCACCGAGCTCATGGCGCGCCCCCTCATCAACCTCTTCTTCCCCGAGCTGTCGGGCATGATCCAGCCGCTCTCCGGGGAGTACGCCGGGCGGCGCGAGCTGCTCGAGGCCGTGCCGTTCTTCACCGGCTACGCCGTGGAGATCGGTCTCCTCATCGACATCCTCGACCGCGCGGGCCTCGTCGCCATGGGCCAGGTCGACCTCGAACGCCGCATCCACCGCAACCAGTCGTTGCCGAACCTGTCCCAGATGGCGTACGTCATCCTGCAGGGCGCCATCCGCAAGCTCGAGGAGCGGCACCGGCTCGAGCTGCTGACCGAGGTCGGGCGCGGCATGAAGCTCATCAACACCGGCAAGGACCACTTCAACCTCGAGGTGCGCGAGATCGGCGACGAGATCCGGCCGCCGATGGTCTCGGTGCCTGCGTACGTCGAGCGACGGAAGTCGCTCAGGCGCTGATCTTCGGCAGCGGACCGGGACGGCCGAGCAGGAATCCCTGGCCAAACCCGATGCCCAGGGTCCGGAGCGCCGAGAGCTCCGCCTCGGTCTCGATCCCCTCCGCGACAAGAATGCAGCCGGTCTCGTTGGCGAAATGGACCATGCCGGCCACGAGCGCACGGCGGGCGTCGTCATCGTCAACGCCTCGAACGAGACCCATGTCGAGCTTCACGAAGTCCGGCCGCAGCTCGATCACGTGGCGGAGTGACGAGAAGCCCGCACCGGCATCGTCCACCGCCACCCGGACTCCCTCGCCCAGCGCGGCCACGGCCTCGCGCAGGGCGGCATAGTCGTCGACCACCGCATGCTCGGTCACCTCGAGGACGATCGCCCGGCCGCCGCGGTCGGCAAGCAGTGCGGCGAGCCGGTCGTGCTCGAGGATGAGCTGGGGGCTGGCGTTGAGACTGAGCCAGCAGCCGGGCGGAATGTCGACCGCGGCGGCGATGGCCGATGCGAGAGTCGCGGCCTCGAGCTCGAGGCCGAGCCCCGCGACATCGGCCTGGGCGAACCGCAGCTCAGGCGGCGTCCCGTCGGTGAATCGTGTCAGCGCCTCGTACCCGACCAATGTCCCCGCGTTGATGTCAATCTCAGGCTGGAAAACGGCCCCGAAGGCACGGTCGGCGATGACGTGCTCGATCGCGGTTCGGACGTCGTCGACCTCGCGCCGCCGGGCCAGGTCCGGTGCCAGCAGCGCGGCGACCATTGCGCCGTATTCCGCGAGCAGCGGCGCAAGCTGCAGGAGCTTGGCGCGACCGTCCGGCACCATGGAGCCGACGATGATGCCACCGACCACGACGCCCTCCGATCGCAGCGGCTCCAACCGGACCGCCTGCAGCCCGGTCTGTCCCCAGGTGCAGCTGAGCTGCTCATGGGCCTCGCGATGCTCGTTCCAATCCTCGAGGGTCTGGCCGGCCTCACATTGGCGTCGGAGGTAGCTGCCACAACCGTCGACGAACAGCCACGGGTCGCGACCCATAAAGCTCCCGGCGGCGGAGACCCTGGCGACCCCGGGACCGCTCGGGAAGCCGACTACGAGCGCGACGTCCACGCCGTCGATGGCCGTGAGCTCACGGGTCGCCGCAGCCGCCATGGCCTCCACGGTGCCTCCCTGCCCGAGGCGGGAGAACGCCTCGGTGACGGCCGAACGCTCGGCCGTCTGGCGGTCGACGGTCGCGATGAGGGCATGCTCCGCGGTCCTGTCGCTCAGGACGGCGATCAGGCTTCGCACGGCGCCGTCGACCATCAGGGGCCAGACCGAGACGTCCAGCTGGTAGGCCCGGTCCGGTCGCCAGCCTACGACGATCGACCCGTTCCAGCGCTTGCCGGCAAACCCGGCGGCCATCGAGGCCTCGTACGCCGGCTTCAGCGTCGCATCCTCGGCCAGAACGGAGGTGTGCAGCCCCATGAGCTCGTCGACGGAGCGACCGCTCATCTCGCACATCGCGGCGTTGGCGAACGAGATCACGCCCTCCAGATCGCACATCAGGATCCCGTCCGTCGTCTGGTCCATCGCCGCGGCCAGCAGCAGCCGCTGGTCGGCGGCTTCGTGCTGCTCGGTGACGTCGGCAAGGAAGCCGACGATTCGCGCGGGCTGATCGTCCGCCTCGTGGACGACGATGTTCTCGTCCAGGACCCAGTGATACGTGCCATCGCCGTGGAGGAACCGGTACTCCTGGACGGACCGCCCGCGCTTCAGGAGTGTCTCGAGCTCCAGCGTCGCCCGCTCTCGGTCGTCGGGGTGGAGGCGGTCGAAGAAGCTGACGGCCGCCAGATCGCCGGGCTCGAGGCCGAGCACTCGATGCACGTTGTCGCCGGTGAAGTTGTTGGGGTAGTCAGGTCCAAGCGGATCACGACCGCCTGCCCACACGAAGCCGGACGGCTCGCGCAGCGGCTCGGCACGGGCGCTTGGCTGATCGGGCTCGGCGCGGTGACCGCCATAGAGGACGGCGGTGCCGAATCGGCGCGCGTGCCGGCTCGCCCATCCGAGCGAGAGGCGAATTCTGCCATCCGTGCGTTCGGACAGCCGCCGCGGCGCATCGGCGCGCGGCTCGACCAACGGGAGGGCCATCAGGTCGGAATGGCGGGGCCGTCGGCGACGCGGGAGGTCGCTGTTTCGTTCACGGGTACACGCTCAAGCAGGATCGGGAGTGACGGGCCGATGTTCCGTATCGTGACATCGCGCCAGCGTTCCAGCGTGCGACCCAATCAGTGTGTACTGCCGTCAGATGAAAAGGAGCCTGACGAATGCCGGTTCCATCACGCCGATGGTCGCATCCCGCGTCGCGCCCGGCGGCGCGGCCTATGATCGGACGATGTCACATCCGATCACCGTTCTCATCGCTCCCGACTCGTACGGAGGTGCCCTCGACTCGGTCGAGGTGGCCCGCGCGATCGCTGCGGGATGGTCCCGCATCCGCCCCACCGACACGATCGACATGCGGCCTATGGCCGATGGCGGAGAGGGAACGCTGGCGGCCGTGGCAGCCGCCCTCGGTGGTGCGGCCGAGCGGCGCACTGTCGAGACGACCGATGCCCTCGGCCGGCCCGTGACGGCCGAGTGGCTGCTCCTCGACGACGGGCGTGGAGCCTTCGTCGAGCTCGCCGCCGCGTCGGGCCTCGCGCTCCTCGATGCGGCCGAACGCACCCCCGAGACCGCCCGCCGAGCGTCAAGCCGCGGGACCGGCGATGTCGTCCGTGCCACCCTCGATGCCGGCGTGGAGCGCATCACGATCGGGCTTGGCGGCTCCGCGACGACCGATGGTGGCAGCGGCCTCCTGCGCGCCCTCGGGGTGCGCTTCCTCGCGAGGGACGGGAGCGAGCTGGCAGAGGGTGGCGGCTCACTCGGCGACGTCGCGACCATCGATCCATCCGGGCTGGACCCTCGCCTGTCGGACATGAAGCTCGTCGTCGCCTCGGATGTGACGAACCCGCTGTGCGGGACGCGGGGCGCGGCCGCGACCTATGGACCGCAGAAGGGCGCGGATCCGGCGACGGTCATGGAGCTCGATGCGGCGCTCGAGACCTATGGACGGGCGATCGAGGCCGCCACGGGTCGGCTGGTGGCGGATCTGCCGGGCGCCGGAGCGGCCGGCGGCACCACGGCGGGCCTGCTTGGCTTCACGAAGGCCACCGTGCGCCCGGGGGTCGAGGTCGTCGCCGACCTGGTCGGCCTGGCCGGCGCGCTCGATGCCGCGGATCTCGTCATCACCGGCGAGGGTCGGGCAGACGAACAGACCCTCCAGGGCAAGACGGCGATCGGCGTCGCCACGCTGGCGCG
>CAZKFP010000224.1:0-2530 GCA_964552085.1 uncultured Steroidobacteraceae bacterium | reverse complement strand
GTGACGAAGAGCGCGTCGAACTCGACGTTGAAGAAGTAGCCGAGGATCGCGAACGTCCCGACGACGAGGATGACGTCGTGGAGGAGGGCGACGATCGCCGCGGTGCCGAAGCGGAACCCGAAGCGCATCCACAGGTAGGCGAGGAGGAAGATCTCGCCGATGACGATGAGGATCACGGAGCTGCGGATGAGGTCGGCGCCGATGATCGGGCCGACAGTCCGCACGCTCTGCGGGTCGCCCTCGCCGAACCGGGCCTGGAGCTCGTCCTCGAGCTCCGCGAACTCGGTCCCCTCCGCGATCGGCGCGGGCGTCGGCTCGGCCGAGGGGCTCGGCTCAG
The DNA here is from genome assembly GCA_964552085.1 of uncultured Steroidobacteraceae bacterium. GTDB lineage: Bacteria > Chloroflexota > Limnocylindria > QHBO01 > QHBO01 > JACDBZ01. The sequence continues at coordinate 2,193 of CAZKFP010000224.1, read as the reverse complement.
CCGTGGCGGAGGGCGAAGCGGTCGGCGGTCCGGTCGCGCCGGGCGAGGCCGACGCCGACGGCACGGCCGAGGACGGCCCCGGATCCAGCCCGCCCGGCGGGATGAGGTCGATCGGCTCCGTGCGGATGCGCAGGACACCATCGCCCAGCTCGGTGACGACGGCCTCTTCGTACCCGAGCTCCGTCAGCGCGTCGGTCAGCTCGTCCGCGCTCGGCGCATCGGCGTAGCGAACCTCCCACTCGGTCCCACCGGTGAAGTCGATCGACGGCTTGAGGCCGCCGAGGAAGATGAAGAGCAGGCCCGGGATCGTGAGGACGGCGCTGATCGCGTACCACAGGTTGCGCTTGCCGACGATGTCATACATCGGTCAGCGCTCCACGTGATAGAGCTCGAGCCGGCGGCCCCAGCCGGTTCGGGTGACGTAGCGCAGGAGCGTGCGGGTGACCGTCACGGCGCTGAACATGCTCACGAGCACGCCGATGATGAGGACGAGGGCGAAGCCCTTGACGACCGTCGTGCCCTGCCAGTAGAGCCAGCCAGCGACGAGCAGGCTCGCGACGTTCGAGTCGAGGATGCTCGACCAGGCACGGTTGAAGCCGGCCTCGATCGCGGGGCCCAGCGACTTGCCGGCGCGGATCTCCTCCTTCATCCGTTCGAAGATGAGGATGTTCGCGTCGACCGCCATGCCGACCGAGAGGATGAAGGCGGCCACCCCGGCGAGCGTCAACGTGACACCGATGACGCGGAAGATCGCGTACATGACGAGCGTGTAGAAGATGAGCGCGAGCGCCGACAGCACGCCCGGCAGGCGGTAGTAAGCGATCATGAAGAGGAGGACGAGGAAGAGGCCGACGGCGCCGGCGACGAGCGCCTGGACGAGGAAGTCGGCGCCGAGCGTCGGATCGACGGTCTCGACCCCCTGCTCGGTGAGCGAGATCGGCAACGCGCCGAAGCGCAGCGTGTTGTAGAGGTTCGTGCGCTCGACTTCGTTCGCCTCGGTCGCCGGGCCGACGGTGATGATCGTCTCGCCGCCGCAGATGCGGTCCTCGATGTTCGGCGTCGTGATCACGACACCGTCGAGCGCGATCGGCCCGGGTCGGTTGACGTTGGCGGTCGTGAAGGTGCACCAGATGTCGCTGCCGCGGTCGCTGAGCGTGAACTGGACCCCGATGACGTTGCCCTGTGCCGCCGGCGCGACGCTGCCGGGATCGATCTCGGCGCCCGTGAAGAGCTCGCGCACGGCTCCACTCTCGAGGAGAGGCTCGATGTCCTGACCCGTCGTCAGCGCCTGTCCCTGCGGGTCGATGAATTGGAGCTGGCCGGTCGACCCGACGAGCCGGCGGACCTGCTGCTCGTCGCTGAGGCCGGGAACCTCGACGACGATCCGCCGCGACCCGTCGCCACCGGTCTCAGTCCGCACCTGCGGCTCGCTGACGCCGATGCCGGCCACGCGGCGCTCGATGATGTTCCGGGCCGTCTCGACCTGCTCCGCGGTGACCTCCTCGTCGCTCTGCGACTCGGCCTCGAGCGTGACGCGCAGGCCGCCCTCGAGGTCCAGGCCGAGCACCGTGCGGAACTCGACGCCGGCAACCTCGCGCGGCAGCCAGTCGAGGCCGAGCGTCGTGCGCGGCAGGTTGATGAAGATCGCCAGCAGGGTGATCAGCCCGATCACCCACGGGGCGATGCGACGCCAGGTCATGGTTCGGTCGTGGTCCTCAGGTCCCCGGGGCTGTCGTGCCGGCGCGAGGCGCCTCGGACACGAAACACGCCGCTTCACCAGCGGCGGGCGGCGCCAGTATAGCGCGCTACGCGAGCATGCCCTCGCGCGCGAGCTGTGCCTTGAGGCGCTCGGCCAGATCCCGGCTGATTCCGGGCGTGGCCGCCACCTCCTCGACCGATGCCTCCCGGATGCGTCGAACCGAGCCGAAGCGCTTGAGCAGCGCCTTCTTGCGCCCGGGTCCGATGCCAGCGACGTCATCGAGCTCGCTGCGCAGCGCCTTCTTGCCGCGCACGTCGCGGTGGTACGTGATCGCGAAGCGGTGCGCCTCGTCTCGGATGCGCTGCACGAGGTAGAGCGCCTGCGAGCGGCGCGGCAGGACGACCGGCGCGGCGCGGTCGGGAAGGTGCAGCTCTTCGAACTTTTTCGCGAGGCCGGAGAGCGGCACGTCGTTGATGCCGAGCGCATCCATGACC
>CAZKFP010000223.1:0-3104 GCA_964552085.1 uncultured Steroidobacteraceae bacterium | reverse complement strand
CGGCGAGTACGTGAAGGAGATGGCCGCATCGGTGCCGGCGGACGTCGTGCGCGAGGCCGATGCCGCCGAGGGCGACGAGGCGGACTGGGTCTACGGCCGCTGGGCGTCCGAGGTACAGCGGCGCAGCATCGAGGCCAGCCTCGCCAGCCTCGACGTGACGTTCGACGTGTGGAAGACGGAGAGCTCGATCCACGACGAGGGCTGGGTGACGCGCGGCGTCGAGCGCCTGCGCGAGGCTGGCTACGTCCACGAGGCCGACGGCGCGACCTGGTTCCGCTCGACCGCCTTCGGGGACGACCGCGACCGGGTCATCTATCGGTCCAACGGCCAGCCGACCTACTTCGCCGCCGACATCGGCTATGTCAGCGAGAAGCTGAGCCGTGGCTTCGACGAGCTCATCTACGTGTGGGGCGAGAACCACCACGGCGCCGTGGCCCGGCTGCTGCACGCGACGAAGGCGCTGGCCCACGACCCGGATGCCGTCCGCATCCTCCTCTACTCCTGGGTCCGCTTCGTGCGCGAGGGCGAGGCCGTCAGCATGAGCAAGCGGTCGGGTGAGTTCATCGAGCTCGACGACCTCATGCGCGAGGTCGGTGCCGATGCGGTCCGCTGGTTCTTCAGCTCGCGCGCCTTCACGAGCGGCATCGACTTCGACCTCGAGCTCGCGAAGAAGCAGAGCAACGAGAATCCCGTCTACTACGTGCAGTACGCCCACGCGCGCGCGTCATCGATCCTCCGCAACGCCGCGGTCGAGGGAGTCGCGCCCGCCGACGGCCGCACCGGCGAGCTGCTCGTCCATCCGGCCGAGCTCGAGCTCATCCGCCACCTGCTCGACTTCCCCGACGCGCTGAGCACCGCGGCCGACCAGCGCGAGACGCACGAGGTCCCGCGCTACGCGTACGAGCTGGCCTCCGCGTTCAGCGCCTTCTACCGCGACTGCAAGGTGCTGACCGATGACGTCGAGCTCTCGGCCGCCCGCCTGGCGCTCGTGGACGCGACGCGATCGGTCCTGGCGAACGCCCTTTCCCTGCTGGGGATCTCGGCACCGGACTCGATGTAGGTCGGCGCGCCGTCGTCATTGGGCGGCGGAGACGGTCCGTTCGAGCAGCCCCTCGGTGGAGGCATGCACGACGAGGATCTCCCGGTCGCCGATCAGCTGGACGGTCGCCGGGAACGGCAGCCCGTCGACGACCACGCGGTAGGCCTCCTCGAACTCCTCGGCGTCGGCCGGCGTGTCCCACGCGAGGCGCCACGCGAGGGCAAAGGCGTCGTCGGGGCCGGAGACGATGACCGCACGGTCGCCGCCCCAGCCATCGGCCGCCACCCGGGCCGGCCCGCTGCCGACGCCGAGGTAGCCGAGCATGATCCGGATGCTCGCCTCGCCGATCGGCGTGGCGTCGACCTCCTCCCAGCCATCGCCCAGCGCCGCCGCGAGGTCGACGACCTCGACGCGCACCGGAGGCTCGCGCCTCGACCAGGCCTCGAGGTCGATGATCTGCTCGGTCGAGTCCGGCGGATCCTCGTATGCGGCGTCGATCTCGTCGAAGTCGGGCGCGAAGAACGACCCCTCGCCCGCCAGCGCGCCGGCCCAGTCCGTCCCCTCGGTGTACGGGAACTGGAGCTGCTCGATCATCCATGACGGGATGCCGGTCGTATCGGGCAGCTGGCTCCCGCTGAGGGCCTGCGTGACCTCATGCTGCGTCAGGTGCGCGAATGCCCAGGCCAGCATCGTGACCGTCGCGTCGCCCTCGATGAGCGCGATGCGAGCCAGGCCACGGTCATCCTCGCCGACCGCGTCGGTCTCGAGCGAGTCGAGGCCGAAGGCCGCGTCCTGCAGCGCGTGCGTGTACTCGTGGGCGTACGTCAGCCTCGCCTCGGCGTCGAGGCCGGCATCGGTGACGATCACCATCCGCTTGTCCACGTCGTCGTAGAAGCCAAGCACCTGGTCGCCGAGCAGCTGGAGCTGGAGCTCCAGCAGGTCCTGCCCCGGCTCGAGCAGGCCGAGGGCGCGGAGGGCGATGTTGTCCCGCTCCTGCTCCTCGGGCGGATACTCCTCGGCAAAGATCCGCTCCAGCTCCACGCGGAGCTCCTCGCGGCTGATGATGTCCGGCGGCCCGATGCCCGCCGGCGGCAGCCCGCGGATCTCGATCACCTGCTCCTCGATCTCGCGCAGCATGGCCAGCACCTGCTCCTCGCTGGGCTGGACCGATGCCGACGGGCCGGCGCTGGCGGTCGGCGTGGGCGCGGCCGTAGCCAAGGTACTGGCCGTCGCCGTGGCCGTGGGGCTGGGCGCGGACGCCGACGGCCCCTGCGCGACCCCGGTCGCAAGGACGGCGACACCGATGAGGACAAGGGCCGCGACGAGCACCGCGACCGCGCGCCGGGTGGTGGAGGTGGGCATCGGCGCATTCTCGCAGACGAGCCGCAACGTTCACGTTTCTTAAGGCGCGGCAAGCCGGGGGCTTACAACCGCTCCCTAGTCTTCAATCCGTGAGATGGAGATCCACGCTGGGTCTCTCCTCCACCCTCCCTCCTTCGAGCCCCGGTGTCATTGGGCGGGCACCGGGGCTCGTGCTATGTCCCACGCGCAGCTTCCACGCGGGACCGCGACGCGCGGTACCATGCGCAGACCGATGGAGATCACCTGGTACGGGCGTGCCTGCTTCCGACTCAAGGGCAAGGACGCCACCGTCATCACCGACCCGTGCCCACCGTCGACCGGCTTCGTGGCCGGCAAACACGACGTGGAGGTGCTGACCCTCAGCCACGATCACCCGGACCACACGTACACCCGATCGATCACGGCCGGCCTGACGCTGACCCGCCCCGGCGAGTACGAGTTCAGCGACCTGCTCGTCACCGGCATCCGGACGTATCACGACGGCGAGGCCGGCGCGTCGCGCGGCCAGAACATGGTCTTCAGCTTCGAGATCGACGGGGTCCACGTCTGCCACCTGGGCGATCTCGGCCACCTGCTGACCGATGAGCAGGTGCACGAGCTCGGGCCGGTCGCCGTGCTGCTCGTCCCGGTCGGAGGCGAGACGACGCTGACGCCGGCGGAGGCCGCCGAGGTCGTGTCGCAGATCGGGCCGAAGATCGTCATC
>CAZKFP010000222.1:0-14063 GCA_964552085.1 uncultured Steroidobacteraceae bacterium | reverse complement strand
TCGTGCCCGCCGCGCCGCAGCTTGGCGAGCTCGTCGTCGGACAGGTGCTCGACGAGTGCCCGCAGGCGCGGGTCGTCACCGAAGAACTGCTCGCGGATCGTGGCGCCGTCGCTGATCGCCATGCGTTGGTAGTCCCCGTCGAGCGTCTCGTGCATCCGGTTGAGCAGAACGCCGTCGCTGTCGCGGGCGAGCAGCTCGTCCCACTCGCGCGCCCAGATGACCTTGATGACGTTCCAGCCCGCGCCGCGGAAGACCGATTCGAGCTCCTGGATGATCTTGCCGTTGCCGCGGACCGGGCCGTCGAGGCGCTGGAGGTTGCAGTTGACGACGAAGGTGAGGTTGTCCAGCCCTTCGCGGGCGGCGAGTCCGAGGGCGCCGATCGACTCCGGCTCGTCCATCTCGCCGTCGCCCAGGAAGGCCCAGACGCGTGAGCTCGAAGTGTCGGCGATCTCGCGCGCCGCGAGGTAACGGTTGAATCGGGCCTGGTAGATGGCGGCCATCGGGCCGAGCCCCATGCTGACCGTCGGGAACTGCCAGAACTCGGGCATGAGGCGCGGGTGCGGGTAGCTCGACAGCCCGACGTCCGGGGTCAGCGCCTCGCGCCGAAAGTGGTCGAGATTGTCCTCGGTCAGCCGGCCCTCGAGGAAGGCGCGGGCGTAGATGCCCGGCGCCGCGTGGCCCTGGAAGTAGATCTGGTCGCCGAACCCGTCCTCGGAGCCGCGGAAGAAGTGGTTGAAGCCGACCTCGTACAGGCTCGCGGCGCTCGCATACGTCGAGAGATGGCCGCCGATGCCCTCGAACTTTGTGTTCGCGCGCAGGACCATGGCAAGCGCGTTCCATCGGATCATGCGCCGGATGCGCAGCTCCATCGCCTCGTCGCCGGGGAAGTACGGCTCCTGCTCCGGGCTGATCGTGTTGATGTAGCGCGTCTGGGTCAGCGTGGGCAGGCCGACCTGCAGCTGTCGCGCTCGCTTGAGCAGCTTGTAGATGATGAAGCGCGCCCGGTCCGGCCCGACCGCGGCGACCACGGCGTCGAGCGACTCGAGCCACTCCTGCGTCTCGACCGGGTCGATGTCGGGAAGCTGCTGCTTGAACTGGTCGAAGATCTCGTGGATCGGCTGCTGCATGTCCGGCCTATGGTACAGACCGATGCGCGCGAGCGGGGATGGCGGGATGGCGCTTCGGGACGTCGGGCCGCCATGCCCGTGGCATCATCGGACCGATGCGCACGATCTACCGATCCGAGCCGCCCTGGCCGCACCGCGTCCTCGTGCTCGGTGGGGGATTCGCGGGCGTCGAGACGGCCCGCCATCTCGAGAAGCTCACGCGCCGGCGCGACGACGTCGAGATCTGGCTCGTCAGCCGCGAGAACTTCAGCCTCTTCACGCCGCTCCTGCCGGAGGTGTGTTCCGGCAACCTCGAGGCGCGGCACTGCGTGACCGCGCTGCGCCGGCAGCTCCGCGCGCCGTCGAGCTGGGCGGTCACCGCCGAGGTCGAGCGGATCGACCTCGACGCGAGGCAGGTCGTCGTGATGGGCGGCGACGGCGACCAGCACCGGCTGAACTACGACACGCTCGTCATCGCGCTGGGCGGCGAGACCGCGACGTTCGGGATCACCGGCATCACCGACTTCACGGTCGGCATGAAGACCCTGGCCGACGCGTTCGCCCTGCGCAACCGCGTCATCGAGATGCTCGAGCGCGCGGAGCTCGAGGAGAATCCCGACGAGCGCCGGGCGCAGCTCACCTTCGTCGTCGGCGGCGCCGGCTTCAGCGGCGTCGAGACGGCCGGCGAGATCGAGGACTTCGTCCGGCGCGTGCGGCGCCGCTACTACCCGAAGATCGCGCAGGATGAGCTCAGCTTCCACATCGTTGAGCTGAAGGATCGCGTGCTGCCCGAGATGCCCGCCGAGATGGGCGACTACGCCAGGCGGCGGCTGCGCCAGCGCGGCTACGAGATCCACCTCGGGATGCCGATGAAGGCGGTCCGCGAGGATGGGGTCACGATCGGCGAGGAGGTCTTCATCCCGGCTCGCACCGTCATCTGGACCGGCGGCGTGCAGCCCTCCCCGGTCGTGCGCGAGTCGGGGATCGACGTCGACCGGGCTGGGCGGGCGGTCGTCGACGCGACGATGGCGACGAGCCGCGACGGCGTCTGGGCGCTCGGTGACTGCGCGCTCATCCCGAATCCCGACGAGGAAGGCGCCTACCACGCGCCGACGGCCCAGAACGCGGTGCGCGAGGCGAAGCGCCTCGCGCGCAACATCATCGCCTCGGTCGACGGCCGGCCGCGGAGGGTGGAGCCGTTCCGCTACCGCGTGATCGGGACACTGGCCAGCATCGGTCATCACACCGGCGTCGGCGTCGTCTTCGGCATCGGCATCCGGGGCTGGATCGCCTGGTTCATGTGGCGCGGCTACTACTGGAGCCGCGTGCCCGGCATCGGCGGCAAGGCGCGGGTCGCGCTCGACTGGCTCCTGAACGCCCTCTTCGGCTCGGACCCCGTCCAGCTCAAGGTCGACTACCCCGGGACCGGCGGGATGGGGCCGTCGGGGACCCGGCGGCCGGCGCCGCGCTCGGTCGACCCACGAGCCTGAGCGTCGCTAGACTGCGAACCGATGTCACGCGAGGAACGGCGCCAGTACGCGCGCCAGATGAAGAGCATGGAGCGCGGGGCCGCCATCCCGCCGGGGGCTCGGGCACGCGCCGAGCGGAACGCGGCGCGTCGCGCAGAGCGTCGCGCGAAGGCCGAGTCGCGTCCGCGCTCCGAGCTCCGCTCGTGGCTCCGCCTCGTCCTCATCGCGGCCGCCGTCGGCTTCGTCGCCTTCAGCCTGCAGTGGGGCGAGGGCGTGCCGCGGGCGCTGTACGCCGGCCTCATCGCCGGGGCGGTGACGTTCGCGCTGCTCGCCGGCTTCCGCCTCGTTCGACGCCGCGCCAGCCGCTCCTGAGGCGGAGGGATGCCGGGAGTCGACCTGCTCGCCGCCATCGCTGTCGGCTACGTCATCGGCGCCGTCCCGTCCGGCGTCCTCGTCGGTCGCCTGCGTGGCGTCGACCCGCGCGGCTCCGGGTCGGGGAGGACCGGCACGACCAATGCGCTGCGCACGCTCGGGCCACGCTGGGCCGTCGTCGTCGCCGTGCTCGACGTGGCGAAGGGGATCATCGCCGTGCTCATCGGCAACGCGATCGGACCGGAACCGTGGGGCGGGGCGTTGGCCTCGGTCGCGGCCGTGATCGGGCACGTGCGATCGGTCTTCATCGGCTTCACCGGTGGCCGGGGGGCGGCGACCGGCGCCGGCGCGATGCTTGTCCTGGCGCCGCTGGCCGTCGTCGTCGCGCTCGCGGAATTCGCGGTCGTCGTCTGGCGCACGCGGCTCGTCTCGCTCGGCTCGCTCCTGGCCGCCGTGACCGTCGCGCTCGTGGCCGCGGCCCTCTACGCGGCTGGTCGCGCCGGCGTGGAGGTGGTTGTCGCGGCCACGCTCATCGCCGCCGTCGTCGTGCTCGCACACGCCGACAACATCGAGCGGCTGCGAAACGGCACCGAACGGAGGATCGGCGATGCGTGAGCGCCGCAGGTCGAGCGTGGCGACCCTGCCGAACCTGCTCGGCATCTTTCGGATCGCGGCGACGCCGGTCATCATGGCGCTGCTCCTCGTCGACGTCCCCGGCAGCGACCTGGCGGCCGGGCTCCTCTTCGCCGCGGCGGGCATCAGCGACTTCTTCGACGGCTGGATCGCGCGCTCGCGCAACCAGGTCTCGCCGCTCGGCATCTTCATGGACCTCGCCGCGGACAAGGTCCTCGTCGCCGGCGTCCTCATCGCCATGGTCGAGATCGGACTCGTCCCGACCTGGATGGCCGCGACGATCCTCATCCGCGAGTTCGTCGTCCAGGCGGTGCGGCAGCTCGCCGCCACGGAGGATGTCGTGATCAGCGCGCGGCGGCTCGGCAAGGCGAAGACGCTCACGACGCTCGCCGGCCTCGGCCTGCTCTTCCTCGCCTCCGATGCGATGACCGGCGGCCCGCTCGCCGCCACGGGTGCGGGGCCGGCGCTCGAGGCGGCCGGGTTCTGGATCCTCGTCCTCGCCACCCTGCTGACCGTTGTCTCCGGGCTCGCCTACCTGCGCGGCGCGTGGCCGATCCTCGTCGGCCGGACCTCTACTTGATGAGCTTGCGCTCCATCTGGCGCATGGCGATCCACATGCACACGGCGAAGAAGACGACGAGGTAGAGGAAGTCCCACGCCTGCGCCCAGCCGACCATCCCGGTCGAGAGTCCGCGGATGAGGCTGATGGCGTGGTAGAGCGGCGTGGCCTGCATGAAGACCTGGATCGGGACCGGGTAGATGCTGATCGGGAAGAACGTGCCGCTGAACAGGAACATCGGCATGACGATGAGGCCCATCGGGACGTCGAAGTCGTTCACCGTGCGCAGGTACGACGTGCCGGCCAGGCCGGCCGCGGCGAACGCGGCCGCCACGAGCAGGGCGGCCGGCACCATGAGCGCCCCCCATGGCGAGAGGATGAGCCCCGCGACGAGCATGATCACGAACATCGCGACCGCGTAGAGCGCGGCGCGCGTCAGAGCCCAGGCCATCTCGCCGAGGGCGATCTCGGTGATGCCCATCGGCGTGGCGAGGACGCCGTCGTACGTCTTCGCGTAGTTCAGCTTGAAGAAGACGTTGAAGATCGTCTCGAAGACCGCGCCGTTCATCGCCGCCGTCGCGAGCAGTGCGGGCGCGACATAGGCCGTGTACGAGACGATCCGGCCGTCGGCGAGCGGGACTTCCTGGATGATCCCGCCGAGGCCGACCCCGATGCCGATGAGGTAGAAAATCGGCTCGAAGACGCCGCTGAAGATGATGATCCACTGGTGGCGGTAGACCATGATGTTGCGCTCGACGAGGCGGCGCGAGCGCCAGATGCGGGCCCAGGCCGTGGCGAGCGCGCCGGTTGGGGCCGGCGCGGTCAGGGCGGTCATCGGCTCACCCGGCCATTCGCTTCGTGAGGTTTCGCTCCGCGAACCACGTGCCGATGGCGAGCATCGCGAGCAGGTAGGCCAGGTGGAGCGGGGCCGTGACCGGGTCGAGCTGGTCGAGAATCGCGCCCCGGATGAGCTGGACGCCGTGGAACAGCGGCGTGGCCCAGGCGACGGCCTGCGCGACGTCGGGCAGCTGGCTGAGGGGGAAGAACGTGCCGCTGAACAGGAAGAGCGGGTTGATGACGAAGCGGAAGATGGCGCTGAAGCCGACGTCGTTCCTCTGCGTGGCGGTGAAGGCGATGAGGCAGGCGCTGAAGGCGACGCCGATGAGCACCGACACGCCGACGGCGGCGAGGGCCATCGGCGAGCGCGGGATGCCGAACAGCGTCAGGACGAGGAGGAAGATCGCGCCGAGCGTGCCGATCCGGAAGGCGGACCAGGCCAGCTCGCCGAAGAGGATGCTGCGGATCCCGACCGGTGTCGAGAGCATCGCCTCGTAGTTCCGGCCCCACATGATCTTGTTCATGATCGGGTAGGTCGACTCGAAGGTCGCGGTCTGCATCGACATGGCGGCGAGGAGGCCGGGCCCGAGCCAGTGGAGGTACTCGACGTCCCCGAAGGCCGCCAGGTCCCGGGTGCCGATGAGCGCGCCGAGGCCGAGGCCCATGGCGGTCAGGAAGAGCACGGGCTGGAGGAATCCGAAGGCCAGGCTGCGGTGCCAGAGGCGCCTGTAGACGAGCCAGTTGCGCTGCCAGACGCGGCCCGAGGCGGCGAGGACGGTCATCGGGTCGCTACTCGATGAGCGAGCGGCCGGTGAGGTGCAGGAAGACGTCCTCCATGCTCGCCCGGCGCACGAGGGCGCTCTCGACGGGGATCGCGCGCTGGTGGACCTGCTCGAGCGTTCGCTCGCCGTTCTCGGTGTACAGCAGGTGCCGGTCGGGCAGCTCCTCGATCCGAACGGCGAGGCCGTCGAGCTGGCCGTTGATGCCCTCGCGCACGGCATCGGTGAAGCGCAGCTCGAGCACCTCCTTCGTCGAGTGCTCGTCGATGAGCTGCCGCGGCGAGCCCTCGGCCACGATCTTCGCCTTGTCCATGACGACGAGGTGGTCGCACAGCTGCTCGGCCTCGTCCATGTAGTGCGTCGTGATGATGAGCGTCGCGCCGCGCCGCTTTAGCTGGTAGAGGCGCTCCCACAGGAGGTGTCGCGCCTGCGGGTCGAGCCCGGTCGTCGGCTCGTCGAGGATGACGAGGTCCGGCTCGTTGATCAGGGCGCGGGCGATCGTCAGGCGCCGCTTCATTCCACCCGAGAGGGGCTCCACCTGGTCCTTCGCGCGCTCGTCGAGCTGCACGAACTCGAGCAGCTCGTCGGTCCGGCGGTCGGCGATCGCGCGCGGGATGTCGAAGTAGCGGGCGTACATCTCGAGGTTCTCGCGCACCGTGAGCTCGGTGTCCAGGTTGTCGATCTGTGGCACGACGCCGAGGCGGGCCTTGATCTCGCGCGCCTGCGTGCGCGGATCCATGCCGATGACGGTCAGCTCACCCTCGGTGACCGGGCTGGAGCAGGCGATCATCCGCATCGTGCTCGTCTTGCCCGCGCCGTTCGGGCCGAGGAAGCCGAACGCCTTGCCCGGACGCACGTCGAAGTCGACGCCGTCGACGGCGGTGAAGCCGTTCGCGTAGCGCTTTGTCAGGCCGCGGGCATGGACGAGGGCCGTCTGGTCGGTCATGGGGCTCGCCATTCTAGACCGATGTCGCGCCGGAGACGCATCGGCGCCTTGTCGCGAATCGGCGGCTCGGTCAGGCTCTTGTCTGGCGCTTGCGTCGCCGTGCACAGAATGGGGTATGCCCACGCCGATTCGGCTCGCCGATCTTCTCGCCGATCTTCTCGCCGGCCTGTCGCTCGTCAGCGACCTGGGAATCGCGCGGCGGCCAGCCGCGGCCGAAGGACCCTCCCGAGCATGACGTCGACACCAGGACCCGAGCGGCTCTTCACACCCGCCTTCATCACGCTGACGCTCTCGGAGCTCGCCTACTTCACGGCGGCCGGGCTCATCATCGGCCTGACTCCGTTCTTCGTCACCGGGCCGCTCGGCTCGGACGAGGCCGGTCTAGGCCTGGCGGCAGCTGCCTTCAGCGTTACGACGCTGCTGCTCCGTCCGTACGCGGGCCGGCTCTCGGACCGTCGCGGCCGCCGTCCGCTTCTCGTGGCCGGGGCGGCGGTGGTCGCACTCGTCATCGGCGCCCACGCCTTCACGACGAGCCTCATCGTGCTCATCGGTCTTCGCCTGCTCCTCGGCGTCGGGGAGGCATTCTTCTTCGTTGCCGGGTTCGCGGCCCTCGCGGATCTCGCGCCGCGGGGCCGCACCGGCGAGGCGCTGAGCTACAACTCGCTGGCCCTGTACCTGGGGATCGCTTTCGGGCCGATCATCGGTCAGCTGCTGCTCGGGATTGGCGGCTTCGGGCTCGCGTGGGCGGGCGGCTTCGCGCTGGCCATGATCGCGATGCTGCTGGCGCTGCGGCTCCCCGAGACGGCCGCGCTGCTGGACCCCGAAGCCCCGAAGCCGCCGCTCTTTCACCGTGCGGCCATCGGCCCGGGCCTGGCCCTCTTCGCCGGCGTCGCCGCGATGTCGGCCTTCATGCTCCTCGTCGGGCCGCGCGCGGAACGCATCGGTCTCGACGGCTGGAGCCTCACGTTCCTGCTCTTCGGCGGCGTGGTCGTCGCGTGCCGCATCCTCTTTGCCCGGCTGCCCGACCGTGTGCCGCCGATGCGCCTCGGGGCCGTGGCGCTGGGGCTGTCAGCCTTCGGCCTGATGATCGCGGCGACCCTGCCGGGCGTCCCGGCGCTGTTCGCCGGATCGGCCGTGCTGGCCGTGGGGGTGGCGTTCATGACGCCTGCTTTGTTCGCCGCGACGTTCACCGCCGTGGCGCCGGCCGAGCGTGGCGCCGCCGCGGGCACAGCGACGCTGTTCATCGACCTGGGCTTCGGCGGGGGACCGCTCATGGCGGGCCTCGTCGCCGCCAGTGCGGGCATTCCCGCGGCCTTCGCGGTGGGCGCCCTTGTCGCCGGGATCGGCGCCCTCGGCACACTCGTCGGGCCGCGGGTGCTGCGTTCGCCGGCATCGGCCGCCTGAGGCTCGAGGGCCGGGCGGCGGGTGAGCCAGCCATCGGCGGGCTCCGCGGCAGCGATCAGACGCCCACCGTCGAGTCGGCGCGGGGGTCTGCCCCGCCCTCGTAGGAGCCGTCCGGGAGGCGCCGGATCATCTGCGCCCATCCCATGAGTGGCGTCCGCGGCTCGACGAGCGCGACCTCGTGGCCGCGGGCCTGCAGCCTCTCGACCGTCGCGTCATCCACGCCATCGGACTCGATCGCCAGGGACCGAAGCGGAGTAAACGGCGCGTCCGTCGAGGCGACCCAGCGCGGACGGTCGACGAGCGTCTGCGGGTCGAGGCCGTCGTCGACGAGGCCGGTCACGAGCTGGACCATCGTCTGCGGCTGCCCGTCGCCGCCCATCGCGCCGAACGCGACCTCCGCCCGGCCATCGCGCAGGAGCATGCCCGGCATGAGCGTGTGGAGCGTCCGGGAACGAGGACGCAGCGCGTTCGGATGCGCCGCGTCCAGCGAGAAGTAGGCGCCGCGGTTCTGGAGCATGATCCCGGTCGAGCCGCCCATGATCCCGGAGCCGAAGCCCATGTAGTTCGACTCGATCAGGCTGACCATCATGCCGTCCGCATCGGCGGCGCACAGGTAGACCGTGCCGCCACCGGGAGGATTCGTCGGCGTGTACCGATGCGCCCGATCCGCGGACAGCCGCGACGCGAGCCAGCGGGCATGTTCGCCCGAGAGCAGCCGCGCGGGGTCCGCGAGGTCTCGCTCCGGATCGGCGACGCAGCGATCCCGCTCGCTCCAGGCCACCTTGACCGCCTCGACCTGGGCGTGGAGACGGTCGGCGGAGAGCGGCTCGCCCATCGGCCAGTCGAGCTCGGAGAGGACGTTGAGCGCGATGAGGGCCGTGATGCCCTGCGAGTTCGGCGGCATCGTGGCGACCTCCACGCCCGCGTACCTCGTCGAGATGGGCTCGATCCAGTCGCCACGGTGATCGGCGACGTCCTGCGCGGTCAGGACCCCACCGGCAGCCTGGACGGCACGGGCGATCTCCTCGCCGATCGGGCCGCCGTAGTAGGCATCGCGACCATCCTCGGCGATCGAGCGCAGCGACCCGGCGAGAAGCGGCTGCCGGAAGCGCTCCCCCGGTCCGCCGGCGCTGCCGAAGACGGAACGCGCTGCGTCGTCGAAGGATGGCAGGGCGGCCGCGATCGACCGCGCGTTGATCGCCGTCAGCGCGTAGCCGTCCTCCGCCGTTCGGGCCGCGGGGAGGAGCGCGTCGGCCAGCGAGCGGCGACCGAACCGGCCGAGAAGCTCGACCCAGGCGTCGACCGCCCCCGGAACGGTGATCGGCAGCGCGCCCTTCGCCGGCATCTCGTCGTGGCCGGCGGCGCGAACCGCCTCGATCGTGAGCGCGGCGGGGGAGCGGCCGCTGCCGTTGAAGCCGTGGAGGCGCCGCTGGGCGGGGTCCCAGACGAGCGCGAACGCGTCGCCGCCGATGCCGCACGCGTTGCAGTAGACGACGGCCAGCATCGCGTTGGCGGCGACGGCCGCGTCGACTGCCGTCCCGCCGGCGCTGAGCGCCTCGACGCCCGCCGCCGTGGCGAGTGGGTGGGGCGTGACGACCATGCCACGTCGGGCAGTGGGGATCGGCATCGGCGAACGGTACCAGAGGAAAACGTGCGACTTGACGGTAGCAAGAAATAGCGGCAGACTGGGGGCATGAGCCTTCAGGTCGCCGTTGTCGGCGCCACCGGATTCGTCGGGAGCCACCTCGTGCCGCACCTCGTCGGGGCGGGCCATCGGGTGATCGCCATCTCCCGCGATGGGCGGCGGCTCGACGGCTGGAGCGACGCCGTGGAGGCCCGCGCCGCCGACGTGACGGGCGATGGCCTCGACGACGCGCTCGCCGGCGCAGACGCCGTTGTCCATCTCGCGGCGATCCCGCGCGAGAGCCGCGGCCGTCGCTTTGACGCGGTGAACGCACGCGGCACCGAGCGCGTCGTCGAGGCGGCCGAGCGCGCAGGGGTATCGCGCTTCGTCCATCTCTCGGCGATCGGGGTGATCGACGACCCAGGGCTCGCCTTCCTGCACTCGAAGTGGCGCGGCGAGAAGGCGGTCCGATCCTCGGCGCTCGAATGGGTCGTCCTGCGCCCGTCCCTCCTCTTCGGCGAGGGCGACGGCTTCTTCAACCTCGTCAGGACGGCGCTCCGGTACTGGTCGCCCGGCATCGTCGCCATCCCCGGCCGGGGCGACGCCCGCTTCCAGCCGCTCGCCGTGGATGACCTGGCCATCGCCATCGAGCGCTCGCTGACCGATGACGGCCGCGCGCGATCGGTGTACGAGATCGGTGGGCCCGAGCACCTGACGTACCGGCAGATCGTGGATGCCGTGTCGGCAGCGACCGGCATGCGGCGCCTGAAGATCGGGGTGCCGATCCCGGTCATCAGCGCGATCACCGCGGTCACCGATCGCATCCTCCCGGCCTTCCCGGTCAGCCACGACCAGATCAGCTCGCTGCAGCGCCCGAACTCGACCGACCTCGACGCGTTCGAGCGCGCGTTCGGCGTGAAGCCGCGGCCGCTCGACCTCTCCTACCTCGGCTGACCACGCTCCGCAATGGTTCGCCGATAGCGGATCTCGACCGGTTGCGCGTTGCCGAAGTCGTCGATCCTGCGCGTCCCATCCGCTGCCCAGCCCTGCGCCGCGTAGAAGGCACGCGCCGCCGCGTTGTCCACGAAGACCCAGAGGAGCAGCTCACGGACGTCGGTCGGGCGCCAGTGCTCGTCGGCGGCGGCCAGGAGGGCCGAGCCGATGCCGCGGCGCCAGGCTTCGGGGTCGACGTAGAGCGTGTACACCTCGCCCAGCCCCGCCGGCGCCACGTCGTCGTCGCGCACCGGGCCGAGGCTGACGAACCCGAGGACCGCGTCGGCATCGTCGACGGCGACGAAGGTCGGCGCCTCGGCGGCGGTGGCGGCGGGACCGATCCGCCCCCGCCATCGGTCGGCACGCTCCGTCTCGTCGAGCGTCGCGAGGAACTCGGCCGGAAGGATCGACCGATACGCCGCCCGCCACGAGGCGATCTGGATCCGCGTGATGGCCTCCGCGTCGTCGGTCCGCGCGATTCGAATGCGCGTCACTCGCCCCAGGTCTCCCCGGGCTCCAGGACGACGACCTCCGCCGAGGTGTGCTCGCGCAGCGCGTCCGGCGTCCCGGTGAGCGCCGGAAACGTGCCGAAGTGGACCGGGATGACCGTCGAGGCACCGACGAGGTCGAGCGCCAGCCCGGCGTCCCGCGGGCCCATCGTGTAGTGGCCGCCGATCGGCAGCACCGCCATCTCGGGATGGAAGCGCTCGGCGATGAGCCGCATGTCGCCGAAGAGGTCGGTGTCGCCGGAGTGGTAGACCGTCGTGCCGTCCTCGAACTCGAGGACCCAGCCCCAGCAGCCGAGCTCGCGCGTGACCTGGCCGTCATCGGTGTTCAGGGTTGCGCCGCCGGAGTGCTCGGCGTGGACCATCGTGAAGCCGATGCCGGCGGCCTCGAACCGGCCGCCCTTGTTCATGCCGATCGCCTCGACGCCATGGCGCGCCAGCTCGACGCTCAACTCGTGCCCGCACACGACCGACGCGCCGTCGGCCTTCGCCAGCTCGACGAGGTCGACGAGATCCTCGCCGGCGTGGTCGAAGTGGCCGTGCGTCGGGGCGACGACGCTGACCTTCTCGACGCTCCGGTAGGCGTCGGGGTACGTCGGTGCGCCGGTCCATCGGTCGATCCAGACCCAGGCGTCCTTCGGTGACCGGTAGAGGACGCCGCCGTGCCCGAGCCAGGTGATTCGCAGGTTCGCCATCGGTTGCTCCTTCATCCGTTCGCCGATCCTACCGGCAGGACCGCTGCCGCAGAGCCCCGGTCAGCCCGGGGGGAGGAGGCGGCCGGCCCCCGCGATACGCCTCAGCCAGGGCAGCTCGCGCGCGATCGTCGTTTCCGGGCCATGGCCGGGCAGGACGCGGACACCCTCCGGCATCTCGCGCGCCAGGCGCGCGAGCGAGGCGACCATCTGCTCGTCATTGCCGCCGGCGAGATCGGTCCGGCCGTAGGACCCGGCGAACAGGACGTCGCCTGAGAGGAGCAGCCCGAGCCGCTCCTCGTACAGGCAGACCGAGCCCTCGGTATGGCCCGGCGTGTGGAGGATGTCGAAGACGAGGTCGCCGATTCGCAGCTGCTCGCCGTCGTTCAGGTCACGGGTCGCAACGACCGCCTCGATCTCGAATCCGTAGTTGTTCTCCCCCTTGAGCCGATGCGCGTCGTCGGGGTGGATGGCGAGCGGCGCGCCCGAGGCGCGCATGAGCGGCGCGTTGTCGAAGATGTGGTCGATGTGGCCGTGCGAGTTCGCGACGACGTGCAGCGTCAGGCCGTTGACGCCGACGCGTTCCATGAGCGGCTGCGCCGCAGCCATCCCGGGGTCGAGGATGAGGGCGTCGGGCGACCGGCCGTCCCAGACGAGGTACGCGTTCGTCTGCCACGGACCGAACTCGCCGACCTCCAGGCGGACGCCGTGCGCCGGATCCGCGGCCGGGGCCGCCGCACGCTCGACGGTCGACTCGTCGGTCACTGCTCGCGCCCGCCGCCGGGACCGATGACGCCGTCGGCGCCATCGGCGATGCGCAGGCCGAGGTGGGCGGCCAGCTGCCGCGCAAGCTCGTCCTCGACCGCGTCCATCGGCACCTGCCGGCCGAGCTCATGCGCGAGGGACGTCACCTCCTTGTCGGCGATGCCGCACGGGATCATCTCGTCGAACCAGCGCAGGTCGGTTGCGACGTTCAGGGCGAGGCCGTGGGTCGTGACGCCGCGCCGGACCCGCACCCCGATCGCCGCCAGCTTGCGCTGGCCGGCGACCCAGATGCCGGGGTGGCCGTCGAGCCCGGATGCCTCGACCCCGAACGCCGCGACCGTCGCGATCGTCGCGGCCTCGAGAGTCCTGACGTAGCGACGCAGGTCGAGCGGGTCGCGAAGCTCGACGATCGGGTAGGCCACGATCTGCCCCGGGCCGTGGTACGTGATGTCGCCGCCGCGGTCGATGCGGATCAGCTCGGCACCGATCTCGCGCAGCCGCTCGGGACTCGCGAGCATGTTCGCCGGATCGCCGCCGCGGCCGGTCGTGTAGACCGGGAAGTGCTCGAGGAGCAGCAGGCGGTCGCCGATGCGCCGCGCGCGCCGTTGCTCGGCCAGCTCGTCCTGCAGCTCCCAGGCCGGACGGTAGGGGACGGTGCCGAGGCGATCGACCGTCAACACGCCGCCGTGGGCGGCGAGCAGGGGGTGCTCATCGCTCGCCGGGCGGTACGGGGCGCTGGCATCGGGCCGCCGCGGTCGAGTCGCCGGCGCCCCGGCCGCTGGGGCGGTGATGTCACGCATCGGTCAGGAGGCGGCGGCCGTCTCGCGACCGGGGACCTGCTCGGCGGCGTGATAGCTGGAGCGCACGAGCGGCCCGGACTGGACGTGCCGGAAGCCCATCTCGAGGCCGATGCGACGCAGGTTCATGAACTCGGCCGGCGTGTAGTACTTCACGAGTGGCAGATGCTTCGCCGACGGGCGCAGGTACTGGCCGATCGTCAGCACGTCGACCTCGGCGGCGCGCAGGAGCGCCATGGCCTCGACGACCTCGTCCCAGGTCTCGCCCAGCCCGAGCATGATGCCGGTCTTCGTGACGAGCTCGCCGAAGCCGATCTCGGCGGCCACTCGCCGCCCCTCGACGAGGACCGAGACGGACCGGTCCCAGCGGGCGCGCCGCCGGACCGCCTTCTGGAGGCGGGGGACGGTCTCCACGTTGTGGTTCAGGATGTCGGGCTGGGCTTCGACCACGGTGCGGATGTCGTCGGGGCGCCCGTTCAGGTCGCTGATCAGGACCTCGATGCTCGTTCCCGGGTTCTCGAGCCGGATCTGGCGGATCGTTTCGGCGACCATTCGCGCGCCGCCGTCGGGCAGGTCGTCGC
>CAZKFP010000221.1:0-3153 GCA_964552085.1 uncultured Steroidobacteraceae bacterium | reverse complement strand
ATGCCGTCGCCGGAGTCATCGGTCCAGTCGAAGTTGCCGTTCGCCAGCAGCGTGGCTTCGATCGTGGCGGGGGTCCCGCCGTTGGACGCGAGGAGCGCCGCCGCGCCCGCGACGTGCGGCGAGGCCATGGAGGTCCCGCTGAACGTGTCGTAGCCGCCGCCGGGGACGCTCGAGAGGATGCAGGTGCCGGGTGCGGCGATCTCGATCGTAGATCCCCAGTTGCTGAAGTCGGCGAGCGTGTCGTCCTGGTCGGAGCGGCAGGTGGGTGCCGCGCCGCCGCCGGGCGCGCCGTTGAAGTCCGCGAGCGCGGAGACGGTGATGACGTCGGGATGGTTCGCCGGGCTGTGCGTCGATGCGTTCGCGTCGCTGTTGCCGGCCGCCACCGCATAGGTCACGCCCGCGTCGACCGAGGCGGCGATGGCCGCGTTCATGGCGGCGCTGCTGCACTCGCAGCCGAGGCTCATGTTCGCGACATCGATCTGGCCGGCGTTGGCGGTCACGTAGTCGATGCCCGCTGTGACCGCGGCAAGCGAGCCGGAGCCGTTCGCGTCGAGCACCTTGACCGCCCACAGCCGCGCCCCGGGCGCGACGCCGACGACGCCGATGCCGTTGTCGAGCGCGGCGGCGCTGCCAGCGACATGGGTGCCGTGTTGGTTGTCGTCGTCACCGCCGCTGCCGCACGAATAGCTGGCAAACGGCCCGCCTCCGCTGCGATAGAGGCAGCTCGTGCTGCGGAAGACGTTCAGGTCGGGGTGGTCGAGGTCGATGCCCGTGTCGATGATCGCGATATCGACGTCAACGCGCTTGTCATCGGTCCCGTTGATGGTGATGTTGGCATTGTCGTCGGCGAAGATACGCTGCACTCCGGTCGGCGTGGTCTGCGCGTCGATCCGGACCGGCTGGTCCGGCTCGACCCAGGCGATGCGCGGATCGCGTTCCAGGGCGTTCAGCGCCCCGGACGGCACGCTCGCGGCAAAGCCCTTGAGGGCGTGCTGGTAGACGAACTGGAGGCCGAAGGCGTGGCGTTGCCCGAGATCCGCCGCGGCGGCGGCGGGATTGCCCACCGAGTCATTGAAGACGACGATGACCGACTGGCGCGCCCCGCCACCGAATGGGACCGCGAGGGCTGTCGCGGGTGCCAGGGTGGCGAGCAGGGCAAGGGCGGCGAGCAGTGCGGTGACGCGGCGCATCGGTCTGGTCCCTCCGTTGCGGCCGCCAGCAGGGGCGCTCGGGCGTCGCCGCTCCGGGATCATCTCACCGCCAACGGTTCAAGACAATAGAGAACTGCCTGCTACGCTCAGACCGATGCCGCCCACAGCCACGAGTTTGGTCGTCAGCGCTCTCGTCCGACGCGACGATCGCCTCCTCCTCGTCGAGGAACGGACGTGATCGGCGGCACCCTGCACCTCGTCGCCGTCCCGATCGGCAACCTCGACGACCTCTCGCCGCGCGCGCGCGACGTTGCAGTCGGTCGCCGTCGTCGCGGCCGAGGACACCCGCCACTTCGCGACTCTCGCCCGGCATCACGGGATCGAGACGCGCGCGGTCAGCTACCACGACCACAACGAGTCGATCCGCGCGCGTGAGCTTCTCCACCGGCTGAAGCTGGGCGAGGACGTGGCGCTCGTCAGCGACGCCGGGACGCCGCTCGTCAGCGACCCGGGCTACCGGCTCGTGCGCGCCGCGATCGATGCCGGGATCACCGTTACGAGCGTCCCCGGCGCCTCAGCCGTCACGACCGCGCTTGCCGCCTCCGGGCTGCCACCGCACCCGTTCCGCTTCGCCGGCTTCCTGCCCCGGACGGCGGCCGCGCGACGCGCGGCCTTCGAGGCTCGGGCCGCCGACGACGCCACGCTCATCGCCTTCGAGGCGCCGCGCCGCCTGATCGCCGCGCTGCGCGACGCGCTCGACGTCCTTGGCGACCGACCCGCATGTCTGGCTCGAAACCTCACGAAGCCGCACGAGCGGTACGAGCGCGGGACCCTGCGGGAGCTCATCGCGGGGCTCGAGGCCGAGGAGGAGGTTCGTGGCGAGTGCACGATCCTTATCGGTGGCGCGTCCGAGGCGGAGGCGACGACGGCCGCCGCGGAGGCCGATGCGCGCCTGCTCCTCGAGCACGCGACCCCGGCGCGAGCCATCCAGGAGCTCCTCGTCGCACGGCACGGCCTGCCGAAACGCGATGCCTACGCGCTCGTCCTGCGGCTCCGCGACCGATGAGCGCGAGGCTGGACGAGATCGTCGATCGCGTGCTGCGCTCCCCGCGCTACCGCGATGTGAGCCGCGGCCTCGTGCACCGCCTGGCCGGGGAAGAGGTCCCGCGCGCGCGCAACCCCGACGATGCCGCCAAGCGCGTGAAGCGGCGCCTGCACCAGGCGGTCGGGGCCTTCCGGGGCGAGCGGCGCGCGGATGTTCTCGACCGCATCCGTGCGGCGTGGGCCGGCGATCTCGGCGCCCCGGCCGTTCGGGCGGCCTGCGCCGACGCCCTGCGCACGCACGCTTCGACGGCGGAGCGCGTGCCACATCTCGACGACTTCTACTCGGGCATCTGGGAGCACTCCGGCGTCCCGGGGCGCCTCATCGACATCGGCTGCGGGCTGGGGCCGCTGGCGCTGCCGTGGATGGGCATCGGCCGCGCGACGTACCTGGCCACCGACGTGGACGAGCGCCCCCTGCAGGTCGTCCGGTCCTTCCTCGAGCTCGTCGGGCAGCCGCACGCCGTGCGCACGATGGACGCCGTCGCCGAGCCCCCGGTCACCGGCGTCGACCTCGCCCTGCTGCTGAAGCTCGTGCCGACGCTGGATCGCCAGGACGCCGATGCGGCCACGCGCCTCCTGTCGTCGCTGCGGGCGCGGCACGCCGTTGTGAGCTTCCCGGGCCAGTCGCTCAGCGGCCGCGCGAAGGGGATGGAGCGCTCGTACCGCGAGCGCTTCGAGCGCCTCGTCGCCGACGCCGGGCGGGTCAGCGCCGTGGCGGAGGCATCGGTCCCGAACGAGCTCGTCTTCGTACTGACGTTGGAGCCGGTCGATGGCTGAGCCGCTCGTCACCCGCCGCGGCGCGCTGGCCGTGCCGACGTTCCTGCCCGACGCGACGCGGGCCGGCGTGCGCGGGGCGAGCAGCGAGGACCTGCGCGCCATCGGCATCGACGGCGTCGTC
>CAZKFP010000220.1:0-3381 GCA_964552085.1 uncultured Steroidobacteraceae bacterium | reverse complement strand
AAGTCGACGCCGTAGATGACCCCGTCGAGCTCCTCGCCGGGCGTGTTCATGGCGACCGGGTACATGCACCCGGTCGCGACGACGACGGCGTCGTGCTTCGCGCGCAGCTGCTCGATCGTGATGTCACGCCCGATCTCGACGTTGTAGTGGAACTGCACGCCGTGCTTGGCGACCCAGTTGACGTCGAGCTCGATGACGTCCCGTGGCAGCCGGAAGGCCGGGACGCCGATGAGCGTCGTGCCGCCACCCGACGGCAGCGCCTCGTAGACGTGGACCTCGTGCCCCCAGCCCCCGAGCTCCTTCGCGGCGGCCAGGCCGGCGGGGCCGGCACCGATGACCGCCACGCTCCGGCCGGTCGGCGGCTGGACGACGACGTTGTCGGGCATGTTGTTGGCGTAGTGCCAGTCGACGAGGAATCGCTTCATGGCGCGGATGGCGAGCGGCTTGTCGATGTCGGCCCGACGGCAGGCCTTCTCGCACGGCGCGCTGCACACGTAGCCACAGATGGCCGCGACCGGGTTCGGGTCGCGCGCGAGGATGTAGCCCTCCTCGAAACGACCCTCCGCGGCCAGCATCAGGTAGCCCCGGCAGTTCGTGTTGACCGGGCAGCCTTCCTGGCACTCGATGTTGCACTGAAGCCAGTCGACGCCGACCTCGGCGGTCTGGAACCTCAGTGGAATCGCGGTATCGCTGATCACCGTGTCGTGGTCGCTCTCCGGGCCTCGTTGCACCATGGGGTCGTAAGGAGCGGCGAGACCGATGCTACCCGTTGAGCAGCGTCACGCGCAAGGCGAGCCGCCCTCATTCGGCGAAGTGGGCGGCCATGACGGCACGCACGAGCGGCGCCGCGTCGACGCCGCCGGTCCCGAGCGGGATGAAGGTCAGGACGGTGGCGACGCTGATCGTCGGGTCCTCGGCCGGTGCGAAGGCGGGGAACCAGGCGTGCGGATCGGGACCGCCGGTCTCGGCCGTGCCCGACTTGCCGGCGACGGGAATGCCGAAGCCGGCGAAGGCCGCGGTGCCCGTCCCGTACGACAGGGTCGTCACGGCCTGGAGCGTGTCGGTGACGAAGGCGAGGTCGGCCTCGTCCACGGAGATCTCGCGCACGACGGTCGGGTCGCCGCTCGCCACGATGCGGGGCTGCCAGAGCGTGCCACCGTTACCGATGGTGGCGTACGCGTTGGCGAGCTGGAGCGGCGTGCCGAGGAAAGCGCCCTGCCCGATCGAAAGCTGGATCTGCTCGAAGCCGGAGTATCCGCCTCGCCCGTTCGCGGCCAGCCAGGCGTCGTCGGGGACGATGCCGGGCACCTCGGACAGGTGCGCGATGCCGGTCGGCGCTCCGAAGCCGAACTCGAAGAGCAGGTCCGTGAGGGCCGTCTCGTCGGCGTCGAGGACCTCGAGGCTCAATGGCATGTACGTCGTGTTGCAGGAGAACGCCATTGCCGCGGCCAGGCCCACCTGGCCCGGCAGCGTGTGATCCATGTAGTTGCGGAACGTGTACTCGCTGTACGGCCAGGTCGGCGGGCAGGTACGCGTGCTCGCCGGCGTAACGACGCCCGTCTGGAGGGCGGCCGCGAGGGTGAACGGCTTGAAGGACGAGCCGGCCGGGTAGGCGCCGAGCACGGCCTTGTTGAAGATCGCGCCGCTCCCGGCCAGCTGGAGCGGCTCGCCGGCGAGCGTGGAGCCGAGGGTCATCGCGTTCGGGTTGAAGGCCGGCGCGCTCGCGAGCGCCCAAACGTCGCCCGATCGCGGGTCGACGACCGCCGTGGCACCTCCCGCGAACGGGGCCAGCGCCTGCTGCGCGGCCGCCTGGATCGTCGGCCGCAGCGTGATGCCGATGTCCACGCCGGGCACCATCTCGATGCGATGCAGGATCGACTCGGTCTCATCCGCCGCGACCGCGACGAGGCTCCAGCCGGGCGTCCCGCGCAGCAGCTCCTCGGCGCCGCTCTCCAGCCCCGAGCGGCCCACGACGTCGCCGGCACGGTACCCGTCCGCGGCGAGCGTCTCGAGGTCCTCGGCAGTGACCTCGCCGACGTAGCCGATGACCTGGCCGCCGAGCGCCTCCTGCGGATAGACGCGGATGCCGTCGTCGCGCGTCTCGGCCCACACGACGCCATCCTCGCCGGTGATCCGCCCCCGCACGCCGAGCTCTCGGTCGAGACGGAAGGTTCCCGCCTCGCCGAGCTCGGGATAGAGGAACGCGGGGCTCCAGCGCACGAGCCACCCGTCGCTCCCCTGCACGAGCGTCAGCGCCCGATCCAGGTCCACCTGCCCGAACCGCTCGGAGCCGATGCTGACCTCGACCGGCACCGCCAGCCCGGGCACCGGGCCGTCGAGCGGACGCGTCACGTCGACGGGCGGCGCCGGGTCGGGCGCCGGCGTGACCGACGCGTCCGGCGAGGCGGCCGCGTCGGGGGTCGGGATCGGCGTCGGCGTCGGTGCCGGAAAGTCGGACGAACGAGGCTCGGCGGGCAGACCGACCAGCTCGGGCGCACCCGCCGCCGCCGACATGCGCTCGACTCCGGCAAGCTCGGCGAACGACGCGTGCAGCTCGGCGAAGCGCTCAATCGGGTATGCGTCGTGGAGGGCAGGGTCGAGCGTCGCGTACATGGCCGCGTGGTCGCCGTCGGTCCAGGCCTGCAGGTAGCGCGACACGAGGGTCTCGGCCGCCTCTGGCGCGGGGGCCGGGAAGGTCGTCGGCACCGGCGTCGCGTCGGGGATCGGATCGGAGCTGCACGCGGCCAGGACGACGAGCGCCAACGCGGAGAGAAGCGACCGGCTCATCGGGCGAGCGTCACTCGGCGGAAGCCCTCGGCGGCCCGGTACCCGGCGCGCTCGCCGAGCTCCTCGCTCCGCCGCCGCACCCAGCGCGCGATCTCGTCGAACGAGCGGAACTGGCTGGCGTGATGACCGAGCGCCGCGACCTTGCGATCGAGCGTCGCGCCGATGTCGACGATCTGGTTCGCCTCGTTCGTGCTCCACAGGTACAGCTCGGCCACCTTCCACGCCGCGAGCCCATCGTCGAGGTGCTCGCGGAAGTTCAGCGGGTCGCGCGCCGTCGGAAAGGCGGCGTCGACCGTCACCTGGCCCACGGCCCGGTGGTCAGGGTGGTTGACCCACTCGTTGTTCACGAAGAGGACCGTCGGGTCGTGCGTCATCACGACCTCGGGGCGGAAGGAGCGGATCGCGCGCGTGATCCGCTCGCGGAGGCGCAACGAGGGCTCGACCTGGCCATCGGGCTCGTCGAGCCAGTCGACGCCCGCGACGCCGATCTCGGCGGCGGCCGCGCGCTGCTCGCGATCCCGGACGTCGACGAGGGCCGCGACGTCGGCGGACGGGTCGTCGCTCCCCTTGTCGCCGCGCGTGACGAGGAGGTAG
>CAZKFP010000219.1:0-15941 GCA_964552085.1 uncultured Steroidobacteraceae bacterium | reverse complement strand
GGGACGAGCGAGATCCCCGTGGCGCGGGTCGGCCCCGGCGCGCTGCAGGGCGAGCTGTCGGCGTTCGAGGGCGGCCGCCGCCTGGCCTCGGTGCGCGCGATCGGTGAGGCGGAGGTGCTGCACATCCCGATCGAGGCGATGCACGAGCTGCTCGCCGCGGGGTCGGACGTCGCGCTCGCGATCATCCGCGGGGCCGTCGGCCGGCTGCGCTCGATGGAGGCGACCCTGCGCGAGCGCGAGAAGCTCGCCGCCCTTGGGACGCTCGCCGCCGGGCTGGCCCACGAGCTGAACAACCCCGCGGCGGCCGCCATGCGCTCGGTCGCTGCGCTCGAGCAGGCCGTCGCCACCGCCGAGTCCCTGCCGCGACCGGTCCCGCCGCCCCGGCCGCCCGCCGATGCGCGGCCGCCGCGCTCCGCTCTCGAGCGGGCCGACCGGATCGAGGAGCTCGCGCCGGTCGCCGGCCCGGGCGAGGCGGCGACCGCGCTGGCAGACGCCGGATGGACTGCCGAGACGCTCGCCGGCCAGCCGGCCGACGTGATCCCGTGGCTCGCCGCCGACGCATCGGTCCGACAGCTGCTCAGCGAGCTCGAGGTCGCGCTCGGGCGCATCGGCGAGATCGTCGCGGCGGTGAAGGGCTACAGCTACCTCGACCAGGCGCCCGTGCAGCGCGTGGACGTGCGCGTCGGGCTGGAGCAGACCCTCGTCATCCTTCGTCATCGGCTGCGTGATATCGAGGTCCGCCTCGACCTGGCCGATGACCTTCCGGTGATCGAGGCGTTCGGCTCGGAGCTCAACCAGGTCTGGACGAACCTCGTCGACAACGCGATCGACGCCATGGACTCGCGCGGGTCGCTGACGATCTCCGCTCGCGCCGAGCCGGCAGGATCGGGCGTGGCCGTCTCGATCTGCGACACCGGGTCGGGCATCCCGTCCGACGTGCGCGAGCGCCTCTTCGAGCCATTCTTCACGACGAAGGAGCCCGGGCGCGGCACCGGCCTGGGCCTGCACATCTCGCACAACGCGGTCGCCCGTCACGGCGGCCGGATCGAGGTCGAGAGCGAGCCGGGACGGACCTGCTTCACCGTCATCCTGCCCCCGCAGCCGCCCGACTGAATGCTCGAGATCGCGCTGGCGGCGCTGGCCCTGGTCGGCTGGTTGACGCTCCTGGCCGTGGCCGGCGGCCGCGACGCCATCCCCGGCGCCCTTCGGCGGCTGACGCGCGGTGCCCCGGATCCGGTTCGTCGGGCCGCCGCGGCCTTTGACGCGCTCGGCGTCGTCGGCCTCATCGGCGTCTGGCTCTGGTTGTCCCTGAACCCGCCGAGCGTCGTGGACGCGACCGTGTACTGGGCCATCGACCTCGACAACCTCTACGGGCAGAGCGTCGTCAACCGCGTCGGCGCCTACCTGTACTCGCCGGTCTTCGCGCAGGTCGCCGCGCCGTTCACGAACGTTCCGTGGGCGGCCTGGTATTCGGGCTGGGCGGCGATCAACCTGGCGCTGCTGGCCTGGATGCTGCGGCCCGGTGCCGCGCTCCTGACTCTCGCCTTTCCGGCCGTCTCGCACGCGCTGTGGTCCGGGAACATCCACTTCCTCATGGCTGCCGCCGCCGTCCTGGCCGTGCGTTGGCCCGTCGCCTGGGCCTTCCCGCTGCTCACGAAGGTCACGCCCGGCGTCGGCATCCTGTGGCACGCGGCGCGGCGCGAATGGCGGTCGCTCGGCATCGCGCTCGGCGCCACGGCCGTCATCGCACTCGCGTCGTTCGCGGTCGCCCCACATCTGTGGGGCGACTGGCTGCGCGTGCTGACGGCCAGCTCCAGCGAGGCGACGCCGAACACGCTCCTGCCCCTGCCGCTCGCCGCCCGCGTCGGCCTGGCCGCCGCGATCGTGCTCATCGGCGGCGTGCGCGGCTGGGCGTGGACGATCCCGGTCGCGATGGTGATCGCGCAGCCGCTCTTCTGGACCGCCGGGCTGGCGGCGCTCGTCGCGGTCGTGCCGCTCAGCCGACTTCCGGCTGGGCCCGCCGCGAGCGACGGGGTCGCACCCGCAGCGTCGTCATTAGCAGCCCGGCGAGGATGAAGAGCACGCCGACGAGCTGGAAGGACGATGGCGCCTCGGACAGGATCCAGATCCCGAGCAGCACCGATCCGACGGGCTGGATCGTCAGCACGACCGACGTGACGGCGGCCGGCAGGCGAGGCAGGCTGATGCTGATGAGCAGCCAGCCGGCGACCTGGACGCTCAGCGCCAGCAGCACGAGCCATCCGTGCGCGGGCCAGGTCGGCACGAGATCGATCTCCCCGAGCGGCAGGCCGATGGCGAGGGAGAAGACCGCCGCGGAGAGTGTGGCGTCGAAGAGCGGCCCGGCGGGCCGGCGGTGGTCCTTGTTGGCACGCCGCTGGACGAGGAGGAAGCCGGCGTACGCGATGCCGGTGCCGATGCCGAAGATGACGCCGAGCACCGGGTCGCGCCCGTAGGGCACTCCGCCACCGAGCACGCCCGAGATGAGCACGACACCGATGAGGACGACCGGCACCGAGGCCGCCACCCGGCCGCCCGGACGTTCACCGAGGAAAAGCCACGCGGCGATCGGGACGATCACGACCTGCGTGTTGCCGAGGACGGTCGCCAGGCCCGCGCCGACCTGCTCGATGGCGTGGTGCCACATGACGAGATCGGCGGCGAAGAAGGCGCCCGCGATCCATGCGAGGCGGGACTGGCCCGCTGACCGTGGCCCGTACCGGCGCTGCTCGTACCACGCCAGGAGGCCGAGGGCAGGGAGCGCGTAGAGGCAGCGGAAGATCGCCGCGGTCGCGGGCGACACGTCGGCGAGCCGCACGAAGATGGCCGAGAAGGCGATCGTCAGCGCGCCGAGGACGGCGGTCAGGACCGGGCGCTCCGCAAGGCGGCCGACGGCTGCTCGCAGGAGAGTCACGGGCAGAAGCCTACCGGCCCGGCCGTGCTTGTGCTGATGGCCACAACCGTCGCACACTGGGCGACGATGACGAGCCTACCGAGCGGAACCGTCACCTTTCTCTTCAGCGATATCGAGGGCTCGACTCGACTTGCCCAGCGCCTGGAGGCTCGTTGGACGGAGGTCCTGAGCCAGCACCGCTCACTGCTCCGCGATGCGTTCTCGGCGCACGGCGGGATCGAGGTGAGCACGGAGGGTGACTCGTTCTTCGTCGCCTTCCCGACGGCGGCCGGCGCCATCGGTGCGGCGGTGGCCGGTCAACGGGCGCTGGCGGGGCACGATTGGCCGGCGGGGATCGAGCTGCGCGTGCGCATGGGCCTGCACACCGCGGAAGGCGCCAGCGCGGTGGAGGACGACTACGCCGGGATCGACGTGCACCGGGCCGCGCGCATCATGGGTGCCGGTCACGGTGGCCAGGTCCTGCTCTCCGCCGTGACGCGGGCACTCGTGGAGCAGAGCCTCCCGCCGGGCGTGTCGCTGGTGGGCCTCGGACGGCATCGGCTGAAGGACCTGGCCCAGCCCGAAGACTTGACGCAGCTCTGCGTGCCTGGGCTGCCAACGGAGTTCCCGCCGCTTCGATCCCTCGACATCGGCCGAACGAATCTGCCCGCGCAGGCGACGACCTTCATCGGCCGTGACGAGGAGGTCGCTCGCATTCGCGAGCTGCTGAAGGAGAACCGCCTCGTCACCCTCACCGGGCCGGGAGGGACGGGCAAGACGCGCCTCTCGCTGCAGGTCGCTGTCGAGGAGCTCGAGGCCTTCGCCGATGGCGTCTTCTTCGTCGCCCTCGAATCGGTCCGCGAGCCGGAGCTCGTCGTCCCGTCGGTCGGCAAGGCGATCGGCGTGGCGGATGTCGGCCCGAGCCCGATCCAGCGGCTGATCGAGCACCTGGCAGGCAAGCGGCTGCTGCTCGTCCTCGACAACCTCGAGCAGGTCGTCGAAGTTGCGCCGGCGATCGGTGAGCTGCTCCAGGGTGCGGCCGGCCTGTCGATCCTGGCGACCAGCCGCAGCGCGCTGCACGTCTATGGCGAGCAGGAGTACGCCACGCCGCCGCTGCCGATGCCCGACCCGCGCGAGGTGATCGCCGACCGGAGCATCGTTCGGTACGCCGCCGTCGCCCTGTTCGTGGAGCGTGCGCGTCGCGTGAAGCCCGACTTCAAGGTCACCGATGAGAACGCCCGGGCCGTCGTCGAGGTCTGCTGGCGGCTCGATGGCCTGCCGCTGGCGATCGAGCTGGCCGCTGCGCGGATCAGGATCCTCACGCCACAGGCGATGGTTGCGCGGCTCAGCCGCAGGCTGGACCTGGGCACCGGCGGATCAAAGGACCTGCCCGAGCGCCAACAGACCCTGCGCGAAGCGATTGCCTGGAGCCACGACCTCCTCGACGAGGATGACCAGCGGTTCTTCAGCGCCTTCTCGGTCTTCTCGGGGGGCTGTGACCTGGAAGCGGCGGAAGCCGTGCTTGGCGCGCACTGCGCGGACGTCGTCGAGGCGCTGGGTGCGCTCGTCGACCAGAGCCTGCTCCGGCAGGAGGAGCTTGCCGACGGAACGCCTCGCTTCGTCATGCTCGAGACGATCCGTGAGTATGCCGAGGAGCAGCTCGGCCAGCGTCCGGTGGACGCCGCGGCACTGCGGCGCGCCCACGCCATGCACTTCCTCGCCCGTGCCGAGGAGACGGCTGCCGGCATCTTCTCCGACGACCAGAAAGGGGTCCTGGACCGGGCCGAGCGAGATCACGACAACCTGCGGGGCGCACTGAGCTGGGCGACGACGCAGGGTGAGCCCGTGCTGGCGATGCGGATGCTCGCCGCCTCGTGGCGGCTCTGGCAGATGCGCGGTTATCTCGCGGAGGGGGAGGACCGGGCGACGCGTGTCCTCGACATGCCGGGTCTGGACGAGCACCGCGCTGAGCTGGCTGCTGCGCTCGAGGCTGCGGGCGGGCTTGCCTACTGGCGCGGCGACAACGAGCTGGCTTGGGAGCGGTACGACCGTGCGCTGGCGATTCAGCGTGAAATCGGCGACGACGCCGCCGTCGCCAACGCGCTCTTCAATCTCAGCATGAGCTACACGCTCGTGGAAGACGAGGTACCCCTGCGGATCCCCGCGCAGCTCCTCGCCAGTGCCCGGGAGGCGGTCGACATCTACCGGCGGATCGGTGACCGCAGTGGCGAAGGAAGGGCGTTGTGGGCGCTGCTCGGCATGGAGGTGCTCCAGCTCAACGGCGATGCAGCGGCTCGCCTCGGGGAGGAGTGCCTCCGAATCTTCACGGAGAGCGGCGATCGCTTCATGCTCGCGTGGACGGAGTTCATGCTCGGCCTCAACGACAACCTGCGCGGCGAGCGCGTGTCCGGCCGGGAGCGGTACCTGCGGGCGCTCGCGTCGTTTCGGGCCTCGGGCGACCTCTCAGGGTATGCGCTCGTGCTCGACGGTCTGGCGGCCCTGGCCTACGACAAGGGAGAACGCGCGCATGCCATGCTCGTGGCCGGTGGCGCCGACGCGATCCAGCGGCAGGGCGGCGCTCACCTCGCGAGGCGCACCCGGGAGTGGGCCGGGTTCTACCCAGCGCGCATGCTGAGCGATCCGGAGCTGGCCGCGGCGTGGGAAGTGGGGCGGGCAATGAAGCTCGACGACCTGCTCGACCTGGCGGCACGCGGCGCCGGTGCGCCTCAGGCCGGTGCCGCCAGGTCCCGACGCGGGAAGACGACGAGCGCGTAGACGAGCGGGATGAGCGCCGCCGTGAAGACGATGACGAGGTCGATCGGGTCGAGGGAGCCAGTGAGGATCGCGCCGGGATCGAATCGGTGGAGGAGCGAGAACTGCTGCGTCCAGTCCACGTCGGTCCAGAGCGATCCGAGGATCTCCAGGAAGTAGTGGAGAAGCAGCCAGGCGAGGCTCAGGCCGATGGCCGGGCCCGGACGGTCGAACGAGACCGACATCGCAAGCCCGAACGTCGTGAACGCGGCCCACAGCCCGAAGCCGTTGAGGAGCACGAGCGGCATCTGCGCGAGGTCGAGCTCGTCGGAGAGACCGACGGCGGCGGCGCTCCCGACCATGCCACCGAGGATGGCGGCCAGCACGAGCAGGACGGCGAGGAGCAGGGCGGCGAGGATGCTCAGGTAGAGCGTCGTGCGCGAGATCGGCCGGGCCAGGAGGACCTCGAGCGTGCCGCTCGCCCGCTCACCGGCGATCGAGGTTGCCGAGGCGCCCACGGCAAAGATGCCGAGCATCGCCAGGGCCATCGGATGCTGGAGGCCCAGGGTGATCGTGCCCGGCAGGGTGAACAGCGACCCGGAGCCGATGTTCAGCATCGCGTCGGGGATGGCCCCGGAGTTGGCGAGCTCGCGGAAGGCGTCGCTGAAGGCGTTGTAGATGACCGGCATGATCGAGCCCCACGCGATGCCCGCGAGCAGGACGACGAGCAGGCGGACACGCTGCCAGCGCAGGAGCTGGACGAAGAGGCGGGCGCTCATCGGGGCTCGGTCTCCAGCTCCGACGGGTCCGCCGTGTCGGGGGCGTAGTACTCGAGGAACGCCTCCTCAAGGCTCGCCGGCTCGATCGTCAGGTCCTCGAGGTTCGGCGAGGCGATGGAGCGCACGAAGCCACTGACCTCCCCGGACAGCGTGCCGATGAGCCGGCTGCCGTCGACCTGCACGTCCTCGAGCCCCGGCAGCGTCGACGGGTCCGGCGCCGCGCCCCGCCACCGGACGACGACCCGCCGGCGCCGCCGCGCGAGGAGGTCCCGGACGTCGTGAATCGCCATGAGGTGGCCGGCTCGGATGATGCCGACGCGGTCGCACAGCCGCTCGACCTCGGAGAGGACATGTGACGAGAAGAAGACCGTTCGACCCTCGCGGCGCAGGTCGTCGAGGATGCGGTAGAAGGCGTGCTGCATGAGCGGGTCGAGCCCCTCGGTCGGCTCGTCGAGGATGGCCAGCTCCGGGTCGTGCTGGAGTGCCTGCACGACGCCGATCTTCTGGCGCATGCCGCGCGAGTAGTCGCGGACCTTGCGGCGGAGGACCGATGCCGGCAGCTCGAGCCGCTCGCACAGCTCCGCGCGCCGGTGCGGCTCCCGGCCCTGCATGTCGACGAGGAAGTCGAGCACCTGCTCGCCGGTCATCGTGTCGTACAGCGCGATGCCGCCCGGGAGGTAGCCGGTCAGCCGGCGAATCTCGACCGACTCGGTCTCGACGTCCATGCCCAGCACGGTCGCCTCGCCGCGGGTGGGGTGGAGGAAGCCGAGGAGCGTCCGGATCATCGTCGACTTGCCGGCGCCGTTGGGTCCGAGGAAGCCGAAGATCTCTCCGGGGTTCACCTCGAGCGTCAGATCGGTGAGCGCGCGGATCGAGCCGTAGTGCTTCGTGAGCGCTCGGGTCGTGATGACCGGTCTGGGTGGCGTGCCCTCCATCGCGAGGATCGTAGCGCGGCTGGCGACGCGCTGCGGGCCGGAACCGGCCGCGGGCGGCGAGTACGTCGGCTGTTTCAGCGCGCCCCGGGGAGTTCCGCCGCGGTCCGGGTTTCACCAGGTGAAGGTATAGACCAGGTAGGGACCGAATCAGCCTCCAACTTGGCCGCCTGTTGCACCGGCTGAACGACACGGCCAGGAAGAGGCCGATGTAGCCCATAACTTGGCCGTTACCTTCACCGGATGAAATCTCTCGAGCCTCCGCCGATTTGACCGGGCAGCACCACCGGCATCGGTCCCTGCTACACTCCGAGACCCGAACCGCCACGCGCCCACTGAGCTGCGGCGGTTCGCCGTGTGAATGCCCTGCGGAAGCCCAAGAGAAGCGTCCTGATGAAGATCGCCGTCCCCCGCGAGACCGCCGAAGGCGAGACTCGCGCCGCCCTCACGCCGCAGATCGCCGGCCAGCTCGGCGCTGACGACGTCGAGGTGCTCGTCGAGGCCGGCGCGGGCGAGGCCTCGGGCAACCTGGACGAGGCCTACCGCGAGGCGGGCGCCACGATCGTTCCCGATGCGGCGAAGCTCTACGCGCAGGCGGACGTCGTGCTCCGGGTCGGCCGTCCCTCCGACGAGGAGGTCGCGATGCTGCGCAAGGGGACCATCCTCATCGGCACGCTCGGCACGCTGGCGAAGCCGGAGCTGGCCCAGAAGCTCGCGAAGCGCGGCGTCACCGCCATCAGCATGGACGCCATCCCGCGCATCACCCGCGCGCAGTCAATGGACACGCTCTCCAGCCAGGCGACCGTCGGCGGGTACAAGGCCGTCCTCATCGCCGCCGAACGCCTTCCGAAGTTCTTCCCGCTGCTCACGACCGCGGCCGGCACGATGCGTCCGGCGAAGGGCATCGTCATGGGCGCCGGCGTGGCCGGCCTGATGGCGATCGGCACCGCCCGGCGTCTCGGCGCGGTGGTCGAGGCCACCGACGTGCGACCCGCGGTGAAGGAGCAGGTGCAGAGCCTCGGCGGCACGTTCCTCGAGGTCGAGATGACCGATGAGGAGAAGGCGAAGGCGGAGACGGCCGGCGGCTACGCGACCGAGATGAGCGACGACTACAAGCGGCGCCAGGCCGAGCTCATTGCCGAGCGCGTGAAGGAGGCCGACTTCATCATCACGACCGCCCTCATCCCCGGACGGCCGGCGCCGAAGCTCGTGACCGATGCGATGGTCGCCAGCATGAAGCCCGGCAGCGTCATCATCGATATGGCGGCCGAGATGGGCGGCAACGTCGAGGGCACCGAGCCGGGCAAGGAAGTCGTCAAGCACGGCGTCCTCATCATCGGCCTCACGAACCTGCCGGCCACGATGCCCGGCAGCGCGACGCAGATGTACGCGAAGAACATCCAGACCCTGTTGAAGCACCTCATCACCGACGGCAGTCTCGAGCTCGATCTCACCGACGAGATCACCGCCGGCGCGACGATCACGCACGAGGGCGAGGTCGTCCACGAGGCGACCGCCAAGGCCCTCGAGCAGAAGAAGGACCGATAACCGATGGAGCTTTCCGCCTTCGAGCTGCTCACGGCGCTCTTCATCCTCGTCCTCGCCGCCTTCATCGGCTACGAGGTCGTGTCGAAGGTGCCGACCATGCTCCACACGCCGCTCATGAGCGGGGCGAACGCTGTGCACGGCGTCATCGTCGTCGGCGCCATGCTCGTCGCCGCCACCGCCGAGGGACCGCTCCGGATCGTGCTCGCCCTGCTGGGCGTGATCCTCGGCACGATCAACGTCGTCGGCGGCTTCGTCGTCACCGACCGGATGCTCGAGATGTTCAAGAAGCGCCCCGAGGAGCGCGGCTAGATGGACTCGCTTCAGGTCCTGACCTACTTCGTCTGGCTCATCGCCAGCGTCAGCTTCATCCTCGCCCTGAAGTTCCTGGCCAGCCCGCGGACGGCGCGCACCGGCAACCTGCTCGGGGCCGCCGGAATGGCGCTCGTCATCGCGTGGACGTTCTTCACGACGCCGGGGATGCTCGAGAACTGGTGGATCATCATCGTCGGCGGTGCCATCGGCGCGGTGGCCGGTGTCCTGGGCGCGAAGCGCGTGCCGATGACGGCGATGCCGCAGATGGTCGCCATCTTCAACGGCGCCGGGGGTGGCGCCGCGGCCGTCGTGGCCGTGGCCGAGTACCTCGAGTTCGCCGGTCACGGGTCGGGACTGCTTCCGCTGCCGTTCATCATCGCGACGCTGCTCGGCGCGCTCATCGGGTCCGTGGCGCTGACCGGCTCCATCGTGGCCTGGGGCAAGCTGCAGGGCGTCATCGCCGCGCGGCCGGTGAAGTATCCCGGCTCGCAGCTCGTCACGATCGGCCTCTTCGCCGCGGCGCTCATCATCGGCGCCTACCTCGTCGCGGTCGACAACAGCACGCCGCTGTTCATCGTCTTCGTGCTCATCGCGCTCGTGCTCGGCGTGCAGCTCGTCATGCCGATCGGCGGCGCGGACATGCCGGTCGTCGTTTCCCTGCTCAACAGCTACACCGGCATCGCCGTCGCGGCGACCGGATTCGTGCTGAACAACTACGCGCTGCTGATCGCCGGGACGCTCGTCGGTGCTTCCGGCGGGATCCTCACCCAGCTCATGTGCAAGGCGATGAACCGTTCGTTGTTCAACGTCCTGTTCGCCGGCTTCGGCACGGGCGGTGATGCGGTGGCTGCCGGTGAGGACGGCGAGGAGCCGCTGCGCGAGATCAACGCCGAGGATGCCGCCGTGCTCATGGCGTACGGCAAGCGGGTCATCATCGTCCCCGGCTACGGCATGGCCGTGGCGCAGGCGCAGGGCCCGGTGCGCGAGCTCATGGACCTGCTCGTCGCCCGCGGCGTCGACGTGCAGTTCGCGATCCATCCGGTCGCCGGCCGCATGCCGGGCCACATGAACGTGCTCCTGGCCGAGGCGAACGTGCCGTACGACCGTCTCAAGGAGATGGACGAGATCAACGACGACTTCGCCGACACGGACGTGGCGCTCGTCATCGGCGCGAACGACGTCGTCAACCCGGTCGCCCGGGTGGAGGGCTCGCCGATCAGCGG
The DNA here is from genome assembly GCA_964552085.1 of uncultured Steroidobacteraceae bacterium. Taxonomy (GTDB): domain Bacteria; phylum Chloroflexota; class Limnocylindria; order QHBO01; family QHBO01; genus JACDBZ01. The sequence continues at coordinate 5,485 of CAZKFP010000219.1, read as the reverse complement.
CATGCCCATCCTCAATGTGGACCAGGCGCAGAACATCATCGTCCTCAAGCGTGGCCGCGGCGCCGGGTTCGCCGGCATCCCGAACCCGCTGTTCAGCAACGAGAAGACGGCGATGCTGTTCGGTGACGCGAAGCCGTCCGTCGAGGACCTGGTCGCCGGCGTCAAGCAGGCCTAGGACCGCTCCCGGAGCGGCGGTGCCAGCCTCGCGCGTCACGGCGACCGCGGCTTTGTGACCCGCGCCGTCGAGGTCGTCGCGCCGGCGCGCCTCGGGGTCGGCTTCCGCTGGCTGCTCGCCTCGTCGTGGATCACGAACCTCGGCGACGGCATCGCGCTCGCCGCCGGGCCCCTCCTCGTCGCGTCGCAGACCGACGAGGCCCTCCTCGTCGCTCTCGCCGCACTGCTCCAGTGGCTGCCGAAGCTCCTGTTCGGCCTCTACGCGGGTGCGCTCTCCGACCGCCTCGACCGGCGCCTGCTCGTCATCATCGTCAACGCGCTTCGCGCCGCCGTCCTGGTCGCGATCGCGGCATCGATCCTCACCGGCACCGTCTCGGTGGCCGTCGTCCTCTTCGCCCTCTTCCTCCTCGGGACGGGCGAGGTCTTCGCCGACAACACCTCGCAGACCCTGCTGCCGATGCTCGTGCGACGCGACGACCTCGCGATCGCGAACGCTCGCCTCCAGGGCGGATTCATCACCCTCGACCAGCTGGCCGGGCCGCCGCTCGGCGCGGCGCTGTTCGCAGCCGGCATGGCGCTGCCCTTCCTCGGCCAGGCCGTCCTCGTGGCCGCCGGAGCGGTCCTCGTGAGCCGGATCGTCCTGCCGCCGCATGGGCGCGATCCGGGGCGGGTGCGCCACATCCGGCACGACATCGCGGAGGGGATCCGCTGGGTCCGACACCACGCCGCCATCCGCACACTCGTGCTCACGATCTTCATCTTCAACATCACGTTCGGCGCCGCGTGGTCGGTCCTCGTCCTCTACGCGTCGGGGCGGCTCGGCCTCGGCGAGATCGGCTTCGGCCTGATCACGACCGTCTCGGCCGTCGGCGGGTTGCTCGGCGTGGTGTCGTACGGCTGGATCACGCGCCGGCTGAGCCTCGCGAACATCATGCGCATCGGCCTCATCATCGAGACGCTGTCGCACCTCGGCCTGGCTCTGACGACGAGCGGATGGGTGGCGATGGGGATCTTCTTCGTCTTCGGGGTGCACGCCTTCGTCTGGGGCACGACCTCGATCACCGTCCGCCAGCGGGCAGTCCCCGGTGCTCTCCAGGGCCGGGTCGGGAGCGTGAACGCGGTCGGCACGTACGGCGGCCTCGTCATCGGCTCGGCGGCCGGCGGCGTCCTCGCCCAGCTCTTCGGGATCACCGCCCCGTTCTGGTTCGCCTTCGCTGGCTCCGCTCTCTTCGTCGTGCTCATCTGGCCGCAGCTGGCGCACATCGCCCACGCGGATGAGCGCGCCGCGGAGTCGATATAGACCGATGCTGTGTCAGACTGGACCGGTGAGCACGAACCGCCGGCTCGAAGGCGCGTCGGCTTCCTCCCCTTGACCGATGACCGCTGGGTCTGCCTGGACATCGGCGAGACGCTCATCGACGAGACGCGCATCTGGTCGATCTGGGCCGACGAGCTGGGCGTCCCGCGCCTGACCTTCCTCTCCGCGCTCGGGGCGGTCATCGCGCGCGGCGGCGAGCACCGTGACGTCTTTCCGGTGTTCGGCGCCGATGACTGGGAGGCCCGGATGCCATCGGTCGAGCGCGCCTACGGCGGCTTCCGTGCCGACGACCTCTATCCGGATGCGCTCCGCGCGATCCGCGGCCTCCGCGATGCGGGTCATCGGCTCGCGATCGTCGCCAACCAGCCGGCCTCGCGGGCCGACGAGCTGCGCGCCATCGGCGTCGACGCCGAGGTCATCGCGATGAGCGGGTGGCTCGGCGTCGCGAAGCCGGACCCTGCGTTCTTCGGCCGGGCACTCGAGCTCATGGGCTCCCCGGACCCTGGGTCCGTCGCGTACGTCGGAGACCGCGTCGACAACGACGTCCTGCCCTCGGCCGCGGCCGGGATGCGCGCGGTCTGGATCCGACGCGGACCGTGGGGCGTCATCCAGCGCGCGCCGGACGTGGCGCCGGCGCTCACGGTCGACTCGCTCGACGAGCTCGTCGAGCGCATCGGCGACGCCTGGGCCTAACCCCGGCGTCGCGTGTCGAGGATAGCCGCCGTCTCGCGGTCGCTGACGCCGAACCGGCGCAGCGCATGGCGGACGAGCTCGTTGCCGCCCTCGCGCTCGGCGAGCACGACCCGCGCGACGCCGAGGCGGCGAAGGTCGGCCTCCTCGGCCTCTGAGTGGGCGCGGGCCACGATCTCGGCGCGCGGGTTGCGCTGGAGGGCGTACGCGACGGCCTGGCGGCTGGCGAGCGCGTCCGGGATGGCGACGACGACGGCGTGCGCATCGGCGATGCGCACCTGGTCGAGCACCGATGGGGCACCGGCCTCGCCGTAGATGACCGGCGCACCGGCGAGGCGGGCCTCCCGCGCGACGGCGTAGTCGCTGTCGACGGCCGCCCAGCTGAAGCCGCGCGAGTCGAGGACGCGGGCAACCGAGCGTCCGACGCGGCCATACCCGAGGATGACCGCGTGCCGGCGGAGGCCCGCGCCCGGTTCGTCGCCTGCGAGTTCCGGGGCCGTCGTGCGGCTCGTGAGCCGGCTTCCGAGGCGACGAGCCGCCGCCAGCAGGGGCTCCGCGGTGAGGATCGAGATGACGACGGCGCCCATGGCCAGGCTGAAGGTCTCGCGCTGGACGGCACCGACCGAGAGGCCGGCCGAGGCGAGGACGAAGCTGAACTCGCCGCTCTGCCCGATGAGCGCTCCGGTCCGCAGGGCGGACGACGGGCCCAGGCCGGCCAGGCGCGCCAGCGTGGCGACCGGGATCGCCTTGCCGAGGGTGATGATGAGCAGGAGCGCGAGGACGACCGGCCAGGCCTCGATGATCGCGGCGGGCTGGAGCAGGATGCCGATCGACACGAAGAAGAACGTGCTGAACAGCTCGCGCAGCGGGACGATCTCGCCGAGGACGCTGGCCGTCAGGTCGGAGTCGGCGAGCGCCAGGCCGGCGACGAAGGCACCGAGTGCGACGCTCACGCCGAGCGCGCTTGCGGCGAAGGCCGTGCCGATGGCGATGACGGCGACGCTGATCACGAACAGCTCGCGCGAGCGCAGGCCCGCGACCATCGCGAGGAGCCGCGGCAGCACCCGAGATCCACCGAAGACGACGAGGGCCACAAACCCGAGCGCGATCGCTACCCGACCGAGCAGGTTCGTCAGCGGCTCGTCCCCCCGTCCGCCGATCGCGGTCAGCGCCACGACGAGAACGATGGTGATGAGGTCCTGGACGATCGACACGCCGAGCGCCGCCCGACCGTACGAGGTCGTGTGCAGGGCGCTCTCGCCGGCGACCTTGACGAGCACGACGGTCGAGCAGACCGATACGGCCCCGCCGATGAAGAGTGCCTCGACGAGCGGCCAGCCGAGAAGCAGGCCGGTACCGACGCCGATGCCCATCGTGATCGCCACCTGGATCGGGGTCCCCATGAGCACGCGCGCCCCGACCGATCGCAGCTCGCCGACGCTGAACTGGAGGCCGATGCTGAACATGAGCAGTGCGACGCCGACGTCCGCGAGGGCGAGCACCTCGTCGCGATCCGCGACGAAGCCGGGGGTCGCGGGCCCGACGACGAGCCCGGCGGCGATGTACCCGAGCATCGGCGGCAGCCGCAGCCGGTGGGCGAGAGCACCGAGCGCGAGGGCGGCCCCCAGGGCGACGAGCAGGGTGAGGCCCAGGCCGGTCATCGCGGGGCGGGCGGCTTGGGCGGCATTGCCCGATCATACCGGCCGGATCGCATCGGCTAGACTTGGCCGGCAGCCCGCCGGTCGCGGGGCTTGGGGGTCCGGTGCCGGGCCCGTATCCTCGGTGCCACGGTGGAGGCTGCGCACCACGCGGCCTCGTTTCATGCTCTCCGGAGACGCCTCGTCATGGATCACCTGACCGAGATCCTGCTTCAGCTCTTCGCGATCCTCGTTGCCGCCAAGATCGGAAACGAGATCTTCCGGCGCCTCGGCCAGCCGACGGTCGTCGGCGAGATCCTCGGCGGCGTCATCGCCGGGCCGGCAGTCCTCGGCGTGTACGAGGTCAACGCGGAGACGGAGCTGTTCGCCGAGATCGGCGTCGTCCTGCTCCTCTTCCAGGTCGGTCTCGAGACCCGGCTCCACGACCTGCTGCGCGTCGGGCGAACGGCACTCGCGGTCGGCATCCTCGGGGTCGTCCTGCCGTTCGCCGGCGGCTTCCTGGCGGCCGAGCTGGCCGGCGGTGACCTGGTGCTCGCCATCTTCCTCGCCGCCGCGCTCACCGCCACGAGCGTCGGCATCACCTCGAACGTCCTGCGCGACCTCGGCGCCCTCTCGACGCAGAGTGGGCGGATCATCCTCGGCGCGGCGGTCATCGACGACGTGCTGGCGATCATGATCCTGTCGGTGGCGTCCGGCGTCGCCGCGGGCAGCTTCGCGATCACGAACGTGCTCTCGCTGCTCGTCGTCGCGATCCTCTTCATCGCGGTCGTCGTGATCGGCGGGACGCGGATCCTGCGCCGCCGGCGGTCGCTCCTGACCGACCCGCAGTTCGCCGAGACGCCGTTCCTGCCCGGGATGATCATCATGCTCGGCCTCGCCGCGCTCGCGTCGGTCATCGGGCTCGCGGCGATCATCGGCGCCTTCCTGGCGGGCATGGTCGTGGGCGAGTCGAGCGAGCGACACGCCCTCGAGGCGGAGGTGGCGCCGGTCGCCGCTTTCTTCACGCCGTTCTTCTTCGGCTTCATCGGGGCGCAGGTCGACATCGTCGGACTGGCGAACGTCGACGCGCTCGTCCTCCTCGCCGGGATCACTGCGCTGGCGGTCGCGACGAAGTTCGTCGGCGCGTTCATCGGGGCCCTCGGCCAGGGACGGGCGCGGGCGACCCTCGTCGGGTGGGGGATGGTGCCGCGCGGCGAGGTCGGCATCGTCGTCGCAGGGCTCGGCCTGTCGACCGGGGCGATCGAGGGCGAGATCTACTCGGTCGTCGTCGGCATGGCGATCATCACCACCCTCATCGTGCCGCCGCTGCTTCCGTGGCTCGTCCGCAAGGCCGAGACGGATGCGGTGGCCCCCGACGATGGACGCGGCGGTCCGGCGGCCGGCATCGAGGACGACGACGGGGTGGTCGGCGGCGAGGCGGCCGAGATGCACGAGCGAACCGGCGGCACCCGGGACCGGGAGGACGCGGAGCGGGTCGCGGAGCCCGAGCCGTCAACCGATTCCGGCGAGGCGGAGGAGAAGCGCTCCGGCTGATCCCTCGGCGCGCGGACCGAGTGGCCCGCCATGCCGGTCCGAGCCCGCCATGCGGCTGAGGTTGCCAGCTCCATGCCGCCGAGGTTGTCAGCTGTGCGTGGCGTGCACGTTA